>CAYNCW010000061.1:0-10927 GCA_964395635.1 uncultured Oscillospiraceae bacterium | reverse complement strand
CTTAGCAGAGAGCCTAGCAACCAGAAAACACTAATCGTGGGAACCAACATAGAACAATGAATAAACGGTGATTTATGAATGTTTTACGTACCTTAACCAGCAATTATATTGTCAATGTGGGCTTTTTGTCTTTCTTTTCTGCCCAGGTGCTCAAAACAATAATTACGCTGATCTTTACAAAAAAACTCAATTTAGAACGCTTGGTGGGTGGCGGCGGTATGCCCAGCTCCCATTCGGCGCTTACATCATCCATTGCGGTGGGCATGGCGCGTAAACTGGGATTTTCTTCCCCGGTTTTTGGCCTGGCCATGGCCTTTGCCGCCATTGTTATGTATGATGCCATGGGTGTTCGCAGGGCGGCCGGCGAGCAAGCCAAGGTGATTAACAAGCTGGTGTTTGCCCTGCCGGAGTTTCCCTTTTTTCCAAAGCAGAATACCCAAGGGGAAGAAGAGCCCCATATAGAGCAGGTGGAAACTGTGGAAGCTGCCCCCATTATGGATAAAGAGCTCAAAGAATTTTTGGGCCACACCCCCATGGAGGTATTGGGCGGCTGTTTATTAGGGATTTTAATTGCGGTGTTTATACCGGTAACCTAACCTGGAGATAACCACCTTCAACAATACTACAGCTCAGGGAAAGGAAATGCTTCCAGGTGAAAAAGCGACTGGACATCCTGCTGGTGGAAAAAGGATTGGTAACCGGCAGAGACAAGGCCAAAGGTGTTATCATGGCCGGACAGGTATATGTAGATAATCAAAAGGCCGACAAGCCCGGGATGGAAGTCCCTGAGGAATGTCTGCTGGAGTTGCGGGGGGATACCCTGCAGTATGTTAGCCGTGGTGGACTAAAGCTGGAAAAGGCAATGCAGGCGTTTCCCATTTCCCTTACCGGCAGAATCTGTGTAGATATCGGCGCCTCCACCGGAGGCTTTACCGATTGTATGCTGCAAAATGGCGCAGTAAAGGTGTATGCAATTGATGTGGGATACGGGCAGTTGGCATGGAAGCTGCGCAGCGATGAGCGGGTAGTGACCTTGGAGCGAACCAACATCCGCTATGTTACCCAGGAGCAGGTGCCGGATCCCATTGATTTTATCAGTATAGATGTATCCTTTATTTCCCTAACTTTGGTGTTGCCGGTGGCCCATATGCTGCTGAAAGAACAGGGCACCCTTGTCTGCCTCATCAAACCCCAGTTTGAAGCAGGACGGGATAAGGTGGGAAAAAAAGGGGTAGTGCGGGATATAGAAACCCATCGGGAGGTGGTGGACAAAATCCTCCGCTTTGCCTGCTCCGCCGGGTTTCATCCCCTTGGTCTTTCCTATTCTCCTATAAAAGGGCCGGAGGGCAATATCGAGTATCTATTGTATCTGCAAAAAGAGGATGCACCGGGGGACGGAGTGATAGATTCCCAAACGGTTGACAATGTTATAGCCCAATCACACCAAGAGTTGCGGGGTACGATATGAAGTACAAAGAAATCCTTCTAAAACCCAACCTGGATAAACAAAACAGTGCATGGTGCCTAAATGCCGCAGCAGATCAGCTGGTGCAACTGGGTATGACACCGTTGTTGGAACAGGAATATGCCCCCTATATGAACCAGCCGGGGTGTGTGCTGGGGGAGCTTCCTCAACTGTTGGAAAGATGCCACCTCATTTTACCTATTGGGGGAGACGGCACCATATTGCAGTGTGTCCCTCAAGCTATCCAGGTAGATAAGCCCATTTTGGGTATCAACACCGGGCGAGTAGGGTTTCTCACCCAGATGGAATCCAGTGAACTGGATAAGCTGGATAGGCTGGCACAGGACGACATTCCGGTAGAAGAGCGTATGCTGCTGGAAGCTGTTTTGATAGGGGAGGACGGTGAACAGCGCTGCCACACCGTGCTCAATGATATAGTTATCCACCACGACCAGAACAAGCTGGCAGATCTTATGGTGTTTAGCGGCACCAGGCAGATTGCCTGCCATCGGGCAAACGGCATCATCTTTGCAACACCCACAGGATCCACCGCCTATTCTCTTTCAGCGGGGGGCAGCATTGCCGACCCCACCTTGTCGGTGCTGCTGATGACCGCAATCTGCCCCTATTCCGCCTACAATCGGTCATATATACTGCCGGCTGATAAGGAATATACAGTGGGTGCCGATGCAGACTCAGCACTTCATCTCTCCTTCGATGGGCAGCAAAGAGAAAGCATTACCCACAATCAAACCTTGCGGGTTCGGAAATCCAAACAAAGGGTTCAATTTCTGGACATTGGTTTACGGGATTTTTACAGCAATTTATATGATAAATTAAGCCTGAGGAGGTAGCGTCCCCATGAAATCGAAGAGGCACGCTAAAATATTAGAGCTAATAGCCGAAATGGAAATTGATACCCAAGAAGAGCTTCTGCGAAGACTAAACGAAAACGGGTTTAAAGTAACCCAGGCAACTGTCTCACGGGATATTAAGGAGCTGCGCTTGATTAAAGTGCAAGCTGCTGATGGATACAAATACTCCACCAATGCCAATCAGGACAGTGTGGATATGTCCTTTAAATTTCATGCAGTGTTTTCAGAATCGGTGGTTAAGATAGATCATGCGGAGAATATGGTTGTTATACGCTGTTATGTAGGGATGGCCAATGCGGCATGTGCCGCGCTGGATTCTATTCAGTGGCAGGGTGTGGTTGGCACCATCGCCGGAGACGACACCATCCTGTGTATCATGCGGGACAAGCACAACGCCGTTACCTTTGCAGAACAGCTGCATAAGCTTTTAAAGTGAGGAACTGTTATGCTGACAGAGCTCCATATCCAAAATGTAGCGGTAATACATAAAGCTACCGTATCGCTGGAGGCAGGGCTGAATGTATTTACCGGCGAAACCGGTGCGGGAAAAACCGTTTTAATATCTGCCATTGATGCTGTACTGGGTGAAAGAGCCTCCAAGGATATGATACGAACCGGCGAAGATAAAGCAATGGTAACCGCTTTGTTTGAGGAGATATCTCCCAGGGCACGGGATATACTGGCCCAGCTGGGGTACCAGGACGAGGACGGAACTGTGCTCATATCCCGGGAGATAACCGCAGCAGGGAAAAGCAGCTGCAAGATAAACGGGATTCCTGCTACAGCGGCGATACTGAAAAGCATAGCGTCGCTGCTCATTCACATCCACGGCC
This sequence comes from uncultured Oscillospiraceae bacterium, assembly GCA_964395635.1. Taxonomy (GTDB): domain Bacteria; phylum Bacillota; class Clostridia; order Oscillospirales; family Ruminococcaceae; genus WRAV01. The sequence goes on along the minus strand of CAYNCW010000061.1, from coordinate 7,754 downwards.
AAAGGGACAGTATGCAGCTTTTGGCTGAGGAAAAGCACCTTAGTCTCATTGATACTTACGGTGAACTGGAAGAGGATTTGGCTGCTTACACTAAGGAGTATCACGCTCTTTGTGATATTCGGGATATGCTGGCCTCATTGCAGATGGATGATGCCCAAAAGGCCCAGAGGATGGATATGTTAAGCTTTCAAATTGAGGAAATAGAAGGAGCAGAGCTTTTAGATCCCAACGAGGAAGAGACTTTGCTGGCCCAGCGAAAGCTAATCCGCAACAGTGAAAAGGTGCAGGATAGCCTTGCTTTGGCATACAGCGCTTTGCAAGGTATTGGTGAAGGGGAAGGGATTTTAACCTTGTTCGACAGCCTTACAGGTGGTGTGGGGGAGGCAGCAGGGTATCTTTCCGCATTGGAGCCTATGGCACAGCGGGTAGAAGAAATAAGCTACGAGCTTGCCGAATACGCACAGGAACTGCGCACCACCCTGGATGAATTTGCCTTTGATCCCCAGGAGATGGACAGTATAGAGTATCGACTGGACACAATTTACAAGCTGAAAAGAAAATATGGAGCAAGCATTGCAGAAATTTTATCCTTTTTAGAAGCTGCTAAGACAGAACTGCAGTCCATAACCGGCTCTGAACAGCGGATATCCCAGCTTACCCAACAGTTGGATAAGCAACAGAAGGTTACAGCCAAATTGGCCGCGACACTCACCAAAAAGCGGGCTAAGGCAGCAGCAGCTTTTTTAAAAGAGGTGGAGGCGGAGCTTGCCTTTTTGGATATGCCGTCGGTTAAGCTGACGGTGCAGCATACCGAAAAAAGCATGTCTGCCAGCGGTGTGGATCAGATGGAGTTTTATATTGTCACAAATGTGGGGGAACTGCCTAAGCCCCTATCCAAAATAGCTTCGGGTGGAGAGGTATCCCGTATTATGTTGGCTATTAAAAATGTTCTGGCAGAAAAAGACGATATTGCCACCTTGATTTTTGATGAGGTGGACACCGGTGTCAGTGGGCGCGCAGCGCAAAAAATAGGCCAAAAGCTGGCCCAGGTGGCGGGTTCCCGCCAGGTTATCTGTGTTACCCACCTTGCCCAGGTTGCCGCCTTTGGGGATAACCACCTGTATATCTGCAAGGAAGTGGAAAAGGATCGAACCTTTACCCGTATAGCAACACTGAGTAGGCAGCAGCGGATAGAGGAGCTGGCCCGTATTAACAGCGGGGATTTAATTAACCAAACCACCCTGAAAAATGCGGAGGAGCTGCTTTTAAATGCCCAAAAGATAAAGCAGGCCGTATAAAATAAAGTACTTGTTGACAAACTGCATCGGATTGGCTATAATGATGCACAAATACCGAATACAGCGAAGATGGGATCAAGTAGCAGCGGATAGAGCGCTTTTTACAGAGAGCCTTTAGATGGTGGGAAAAGGCAAAAGCACCGTTTGTGAATACCTCCCGGAGCTGCCAACCGAAGCGCAGTGGTGTGTGGGTAGGATTGGTCGGGTTACGCCCGTTACAGCGTCAGGGTGCCTGTTTGTCAGGCGGTACCCGGTAAGGCTGCCGGCAGTGATGCGGCAGTAAATAGAGGTGGTCACACGGTCTTATATCGTCCTCTGTCGGAAAATTCCGGCGGAGGACTTTTTATTTTCAGAAGAAAAGTACCAGGTAAGAGTATCAATAAAGGAGATAGTAACATGACATTGTTTCAGGAACTGCAAAGAAGGGGTCTTATTGCCCAGATGACCCACCCCGAGGATATTGAAAAAAGAATGAACCAAGGCAAAATTATCTTTTATATCGGCTTTGATGCCACAGCGGATTCCCTGCATGTAGGCCATTTTCTCCAGCTAACCATTATCAAGCGCATGCAGGAACATGGGCATATGCCCATTCTATTGCTAGGAACCGGCACCACCATGGTGGGTGATCCCAGTGGCCGTACCGATATGCGCAAGATGCTGAGTGTAGAAGAAATCAACTACAATGCCGACCGGTTCCTGGAACAGATGGCCAAAATTGTGGATGTATCCCCAGAAAAAGCAATTGTTGCCAGAAACGGCGATTGGCTGATGAACCTGAACTATGTAGAGCTTTTGCGGGATGTGGGTGTGCATTTTTCAGTAAATAAGATGCTTTCCTGCGATTGCTTTAAAAGCAGAATGGAAAAAGGGCTTTCCTTTATCGAGTTTAACTATATGATCATGCAAAGCTATGATTTCTTGCACCTGTATCGCCACTACAACTGTGAGCTTCAATTTGGCGGTAACGACCAATGGTCCAACATTATTAGCGGTGTGGATTTGGTGCGCCGTGTGGAGGGTAAAGATGCTTTTGGCATGACCTTTACACTGTTGGCCACCAAGGATGGTGTGAAGATGGGCAAAACCCAAAAGGGTGCTGTTTGGCTGGATGCCCAAAAAACCCCGCCCTACGAGTTCTTCCAGTATTGGCGCAATGTAGGTGACGACGATGTCATCAACTGCCTGAAGCTGCTTACCTTTGTTCCTATTGAAAAGATTGAGGAAATGGAAAGGTGGGAGGGCAGCCAGCTCAACAAAGCAAAAGAGATTCTGGCCTTTGAGCTCACCAAATGCGTCCATGGGCAAGAAGAAGCCGACAAGGCATTTTCTGCGGCAAAGGCGCTGTTTGGTGCCGGTGGATTGGATGAAAACATGCCTTCCACTGCCCTGGATGAGAATAGCTTCCAGGATGGTAAGGTCAATATTTTGGATCTGCTGGTGTTCACCAAACTGGCCCCCTCCAAAGCTGAGGCACGCCGGTTGGTGCAGCAAAACGGTATCAGCATTGATTTGGGTACCGGCAGTTTCCAACAGGTAAGCGATATTGCTCTGGCTGTTTCTCAGGAAGAGATAACAAAGGGTGCGGTGGTGCTCAAGAAGGGTAAAAAGGTATTCCACAAGGTAACAGTATAATTCAAATACCATAGAAAAAGGCAGTGGAGGTATGCAAGAAATTGCATCTACACTGCCTTTTTGTTCTGCATATTTTCTCCAATCAGGGCATAAAAGGGTCAAGCCATACGTATATATTAGGCAAGTCCATATTTGTGCAAAGAGAGGGATTTCAATGGAAATGCAAGGAAAAAGACAGGGACTTACAACAAAACAAGCTACAAAGCTACAATTTGAACATGGAGAAAACCGTTTAACAGCCAGTAAAAAGGTTAGCCCACTGAAGATATTCTGCGGTCAATTCAAAGATTTAATGACAATTATACTACTGGCTTCTACTGTGGTTTCTCTAATAATGGGTGAACATATGGAAGCAGTGGCTATCGTAGTCATTGTGTTCCTCAATGCCGTATTGGGTTTCACTCAGGAGTATCGTACCGAAAAAACCCTGGAAGCACTGAAAAATATGGCGGCGCCTTCTGCTCGGGTTCGCAGAGATGGCAAAAATGTCACCATACCAGCCAGCGAAATTGTTCCTGGTGATATTGTTCTGCTCTCCGCCGGGGACAAGGTACCTGCCGATGCCCGTTTGGTGGAGGTAGTATCGCTGCAATGTGATGAATCTCTGCTTAGTGGGGAATCCTTGCCTGTCGAAAAGCAAACAGGAAGAAGCCCAATCGAAATTGCCAAGCTGGAGGCCGGCCGCAGTGATATGGTGTATATGGGCACCATTGTCACTAAGGGACGCGGTGAAGCGGAGGTGGTAGCCACCGGCATGAAAACCGAAATGGGCAAAATTGCAGGAATGCTCCATACAATTGAAGAGGACGAAACTCCGCTGCAAAAACGTTTAGCCCAGTTGGGGAAATACATAGCTGTAGGTTGCCTTGCCATATGTGCTGTTGTTGCCACCACTGGTATTCTCCGGGGGGAACCTATATTTGACATGCTGATAACTGGGATATCCCTGGCGGTGGCTGCAGTGCCGGAAGGGCTACCTGCCATTGTTACCATTGCCTTGGCTTTGGCGGTAAACCGTATACTGAAACGCAAAGCATTGGTTCGTAAACTGCATTCGGTGGAAACAATGGGTTGCGCTAACGTAATTTGCACCGACAAAACCGGCACCTTAACCGAAAACAAAATGACGGTCCGCCGTTTGTATACCATGGATCATCAGGTGCAGGTATCGGGCAACGGCCATGAACAGGCAGGGGAATTTTCAATTGGTGGCCGCCGAGCAAGCATTATTGCTTCGCCGGTATTAAAGCGGCTTATGGAGATCGCCACCCAGTGCAACAATGCCCAGATAACCATGCAGGGCTCTACAGCAATGAGCCGGGATCGCACCGCATCCACCTCCAAGGAAAAATGGCAAACCGACGGGGAACCCACCGAGATTGCCCTGCTGGTTATGGCAGCGAAAGCCAATGTACTACAGGAAGATCCAGATTTCCATCGACTCAGCGAGATTCCCTTTGATTCGGAACGCAAACGAATGTCGGTGATGGTGCGGCATAAATCCGGTAAAACCATGGCCTTTGCCAAAGGGGCACCGGATTTGCTGTTAAACCGCTGCAAATACATTCAAACCGATTCCGGCATACAGAGCATGACCCCCGCCCATAAGCGGCGAATTGAACAGGAAAACCAGATTATGGCCAAAGATGCCCTGCGGGTTTTGGGGTTTGCATATAAAGATGCACCTAGCGGCAATGAAGATGCAGAGCGGGATATGGTGTTTGTGGGATTGGTTGGTATGATGGATCCCCCCCGGAAAGAGGCATACGAAGCGGTTAGCAAATGCCGTCAGGCAAAGATCCGCACCGTAATGATAACCGGTGACCACAAAGACACAGCTTGTGCCATCGCCAAGGACTTGGGGATTATGCGTGGGGGAGACAAGGTGATGACCGGTGCGGAGCTGGATGCCTTGCCTCAACAGGAATTTGAGCAAATTGTTCACAAGGTCAGCGTTTTTGCCAGAGTGAGCCCTGGCCACAAGCTAAAGATTGTACAAGCGCTGAAAAAACGGGGCGATATTGTGGCCATGACCGGGGACGGAGTCAACGATGCACCGGCTGTAAAGGAAGCGGATATCGGTGTATCTATGGGTATTTCCGGAACCGATGTCACTAAGCAGGCAGCTTCTATTATCCTGTTGGACGATAACTTCGCCACTTTGGTTGCCGCCATTGAGGAAGGGCGGGTAGTCTACGCCAATATCCGCAAGTTTATTAGGTATTTGCTTTCCTGTAATATTGGTGAGGTTGTTACCATGTTTGTGGGTATGCTTATGGGGCTGCCGGTGGTGCTCCTACCCATACAGATTCTATTGGTCAACCTTGCCACCGACGGATTGCCGGCCATTGCTTTAGGCCTTGAACCAGGAGAGCCAGATATTATGACCCGCAAACCAAGACCCGCCAACGACTCGGTGTTTTCTGGGGGGTTGGCAGGAACCATAGTGTTCCGTGGGTGTATTATCGGTCTTACTACCTTGCTGGTGTTTACCAGTTTGGTGCGGCATTCTGGTCTGGACGCTGCCCGTACTGGGGCACTTTTGGCGCTGGTAATGACACAGCTGTTTCATGTTTTTGAATGTAAGTCTGAAAACAAAGGGATTTTTCAAATCAATACGCTAAACAACCCCAGCCTTATTGGGGCGGTTTTGATATCTTTTGCAATTATTCTATTTGTTATCTACAATCCTTGGGCACAGGTGGTATTTTCTACCCAAGCGCTGACAATAACCGAGATGCTGCGTGTTATGGGGTATTCTATGTTGGCCCCGCTGTTGTCTGCCATTATTAAGATGCGTCCACAAAAGGTAAAGAATGACCTGCCAGTATTGGAGAGCTAATGGGTTTTATAATACTACACACCAGCCCAACCCCCACCCCTTGCTGTCTGTGATTTTCATCGGTAATACTATAAAAAGAAAAAACCAGAGGGTTGGGAATATTCCCAACCCTCTGGTTTATAGCGAGAAGTAACTTCTCACTTTGCATATTCAATTGCGCGGTTTTCGCGAATGCAATGTACTTTGATTTGGCCTGGATAATCCAGCTCCGCCTCAATCTTTTTGCATATTTCTCGTGCAGTAATTGCCATTTGATCGTCGCTGATAATGTCGGGGCGAAGCATAACCCGAATCTCACGCCCAGCCTGGATTGCAAAAGATTTTTCAACACCTTCAAAGGTGTTGGTAATCTCTTCTAGCTTTTCCAGACGTTTGATGTAATTTTCAATGTTTTCCCTGCGGGCACCGGGTCTTGCTGCAGAAATAGCATCAGCAGCTTGTACCAAACAAGCCACCACAGTTTTGGGTTCTACATCGTTGTGATGTGCTTCGATAGCGTGTATAATCTCGGCGTTTTCTTTGTATTTCTTCGCCACATCCACACCAATTTGCACATGAGAACCTTCAATTTTGTGGGTAAGGGCTTTACCAATATCGTGTAAAAGTCCGGCTCGTTTTGCTTGGTTTACGTCAGCGCCAATTTCAGCAGCCATAACCCCGGCCAGGTTAGCAACTTCAATGGAATGCTCCAACACATTTTGGCCATAGCTGGTGCGATAACGCATCCGTCCCAGAAGCCGTACTAGCTCTGGATTAATACCGTGGAGACCGGTTTCCATAACAGCCCGTTCGCCATCCTGCTTAATTTTACTCTCCACATCCCGTTTGGCCTTTTCCACCATCTCTTCAATACGAGAAGGATGAATGCGGCCGTCTTGGATGAGCTTTTCCAGAGAGATTCTTGCAATTTCACGTTTTACAGGGTCATGGGAAGACAGTGTAATTGCTTCAGGAGTATCGTCGATAATCAGATCCACGCCGGTTAAGGTTTCCAGAGTTCGGATATTGCGGCCCTCACGTCCGATAATTCTGCCCTTCATTTCATCGTTGGGCAGGGGAACAACCGAGACGGTAACTTCGGCAACATGATCCGATGCACAGCGCTGGATAGCTTGAGAGATAATGTTGCGTGCCCGCTCGTCGGATTCGTCTTTAATGCGTGCTTCGATTGCCGAGATACGAACAGCTTTTTCGTGGAGCAGCTCGTTATCCAAATTGGCCAACAAAAACTCCTTTGCCTGCTCAGAGGAGAAACCAGAAATCTTTTCCAGCATGTCAAACTGGCTTTGCTTAATGCGCTGTGCTTCTTCTAAAGTCTTATCGGCACTGACAAGCTTGCCCTGCAATTCTTCTTCTTTCTTTTCAAGCTTATCGGTTTTTTTGTCTAAAGACTCTTCTTTTTGTTGTGCACGCCGTTCCAGACGTTGCACTTCACTGCGTCTTTCCTTGAGGTCTTTTTCTGCATCATTGCGCATTTTGTAGATTTCATCTTTTGCTTCTAAAAGGGCTTCTTTCTTTTTGCTTTCGGCATTTTTAATCGCGTCGCCTACAATGCGTTTTGCCTCATCTTCCGCAGAACCCAGCTCGGCTTCCGCAACCTTTTTTCTATACTGAACGCCTATGAAGAAGGCGATGACAGCTCCAGCAAGAAATGCAACTATACCGAGTAAAATAGATGCAATAGTGCTCATGGTCCTCTTGGTACCTCCTTACTATTAAATTTTCAAGGGGCTAAATACAGGCAAACTTATACAGCTTTCCCAAGTATTCACCTATCTATTTTATAACGAGAACCAAGCCTTGTCAAGGGAAAACTATGTGATAAATTCGCAAAAAATCATCTAATTAAGTATCAAAATCAAACAATATAGAAAAAAACCTACTTGACAGCCGCCGGTTTTGGTGCTAGCATAGATCACAAAATATACATTTTAGGTATCTTGCATATGCTATTTGTGGCGAGTATCTATGGGTATATT
>CAYNCW010000060.1:0-10970 GCA_964395635.1 uncultured Oscillospiraceae bacterium | reverse complement strand
ACATATTTTCCCTTAACTAGGAGGCGACCTGTACATGATAAACCAAGCGGATCTCTATTGGAAAAACTTTGAAAAATCCGGCAATATACAGGATTATCTGGCCTATTGTGCCCTTAAAAACCAAACCAGCAACTCCCAAACCAGGGAGGGATCCACAGCCAATTATGCAACAAACAACCCAAGCCATTGTGCTGAAACTACACAAGGTGGAAGATGACCGTATCCTCACCTTGCTCACCAAAAACAAAGGCGTTGTCACCGCCTTTGCAAACGGCGCCAACAAACTGCGCAGCAGGCTCGCGGGTTCCACCGAGCTGCTGTGCTATTCCCATTTTGTGCTGTTTACCAACAAGGGCCGCCATGTGGTGGATAGTGCCGACAGCCTACGCATCTTTTTCGGTATTCGCTCGGATGTGGAAAAGCTGGCTTTGGCATCCTATTTTGCACAGTTGGCCACCGAACTTGCCCCCCATGAAGAGGAGGCGGAGGTTTACCTCTCCTTGCTGCTAAACACCCTGCATCTTCTGGAGGCTGGCAAGCGCCCTTTGCCACAGCTCAAGGCCATCTACGAGCTGCGGCTGCTCACCTTGGCAGGATTTATGCCCAATCTCATTGCCTGCAAAAGCTGCGGCTGTTACGAGGCGGATACCATGCTGTTTTTTCCAGGGCAAGGGGATTTGCTGTGTACAGGCTGCGCAACCGGCGGCGAGGTGGGGCATATCCCTCTCCCTCTGGGGGTGCTGGCGGCCATGCGGCATATACTATACAGCCAAGGGGACAAGCTGTTTTCCTTTTCCTTGTCCCCCCAGGGGCTGGCATATTTGGAAAAGGTCTGCGAAGAGTACTTAAGGTATCAGGTGGAAAAAACCTTTACAGCACTGGACTTTTACAAAAGTCTGGGCATACCGGGGGGAACCGGGTACTAGAGCAACACCCAATATTCCCCCCAAACTACACGTAAACACCCTCATACTGTTTAGGAGGCATACGTATTTTGAACAAGCATTATAAAGCATTGGAACTGGACAAGGTTTTGGATATGCTGGCTGACCGCTGTGGCTGCGAAGATACCCGAGAGCGGGCAGTCTCTCTCCAGCCCTGCACCTCCTATCGGGAGGCAGTGCGCACCATGGCCCTGACCTTGGACACCCATTCCCTCACCAACCGGTATGGCACTCCGTCCATCTATGGCATCAAACCCTGCACACAACCGGTTGGCCGGGCAAAAATTGGCGGCATGTTATCCATGCGGGAGCTGCTGGATATTGCCGCCCTATTAAAAACCACCCGCACCCTCCAGGTGTGGAAGCGCCAATCCGACCATACCGAAACCGCCTTGGATTATCTGTTTTCCCAGCTGGAATCCAACAAATCCTTGGAGGAGGAGATCACCTCCTCCATTCTCTCCGAGGAGGAAATAGCCGACCGAGCCTCTCCGGAGCTTTCGGATATCCGCAGAAAGATCCGCCAATCCCAGCAAAAAGCCAGGGATCAGCTGGATAAGATTACCCGCTCCACCACCCAGCAAAAATATCTGCAAGAGCAAATTGTCACCATCCGCAACGGCCGTTTTGTGGTGCCGGTAAAAGCCGAATACCGCAACGAGATCAAGGGGCTCATCCACGATACCTCTTCCAGCGGCGCCACCTTGTTTGTAGAGCCCATGTCGGTGGTGGAGGCCAACAACCAGATCCGGGAGCTGCAATCCAAAGAAGCCCACGAAATCAACCGGATTTTGCTGGAGTTTTCCGCCCAGGTAGGGGCCTTTGGGGACAGCCTGCTCAACAACTACGATATTTTATTAGAGCTAGACCTCTGCTTTGCCAAGTCCAAGCTGGCAGATACCATGCGGGCCACCGCCCCCATTTTGGTGGAGCAGGGAGAAACCCATCTAAAAAAAGCGCGCCACCCTCTCATTGACCCGGAGAAAATTGTGCCGGTGGATATACAGGTTGGGGGAGAATTTGACACACTGGTGATCACCGGCCCCAATACCGGAGGTAAAACCGTCGCCCTAAAAACCCTGGGGCTGCTTACCCTGATGGCCATGTCCGGGCTGATGCTGCCCTGCGGGGATGAAAGCAGCATCTGCATTTACAGCCAGGTGCTGGCCGATATCGGAGACGAGCAGAGCATCGAACAAAGCCTCTCCACCTTTTCCGCCCATATGACCAACATCATCTCCATCCTGGGTGCCGCCGACCAAAATACACTGGTGCTTATCGACGAGCTGGGCGCAGGTACCGACCCGGTAGAGGGGGCTGCTTTGGCGGTTGCCATTATTGACAAGCTGCGCAGGTTGGGGGCAAAAATTGCCGCCACCACCCACTATGCCGAGATCAAAATGTACGCACTGCAAACACCGGGGGTGGAAAACGGCAGCTGCGAATTTGATGTGGCTACCCTGCGCCCCACCTATCGGCTGCTTATCGGTATTCCGGGGCGTTCCAACGCCTTTGCCATCAGCCAGCGGCTGGGGCTTACCCAAGATGTTATCGAAGCTGCCAAAAACCAGGTTTCCCATGAAAACGCCCGGTTTGAGGATGTGGTCAGCGGGCTGGAAGAAATCCGCCAGGAGCTGGAGCAGGAAAAGAAACTGGCAGAGCATTACCGGCTGGAAGCAGAGCAAGCCAAACGCCAAGCACAAGCCGCCAGAGAAGAGCTGGAAGCCAACAGCGATGCAGAGCTTGCCAGAGCGCGGGAAAAGGCACGCTCTATTGTGGAGCAGGTAAAGTACCAGTCGGATCAGCTGCTCAATGAGCTGGAGGAGCTGAAAAAGCAAAAGGATAAAGCGGATTTTTCCGCTACCGTATCGGATATCCGCACCACCTTTAAGGCCTATGTCCGGGATCTAGAGGATGCTGCCGATCCTGTTATCGCCAAAAAAACCCCGGCCTATCATCTGCCAAGGCCCCTAAAGCGGGGGGATATTGTCTACCTAAGCGATTTTGGCTCCCAGGGCACAGTTATTGCCCCCCCGGATGAAAGCGGATACCTACAGGTGCAGGCAGGGATCCTCAAAACCAAGGTAAAAACCTCATCGGTGCGGCTGCTGGATAAAGCCAACAAGCAGGTGACCAAAAATGGCGGCAGCGTCAACACCCGCAGCGCAGTAAAGGCCGCCAAAGAGGATGCCCGCTCGGAGGTGGACCTGCGGGGGATGACCACCGACGAAGCCCTGATGGAATTGGACCGGTACCTGGATACCGCTATTTTGTCCGGAATCAAAACAGTTACGGTTATCCACGGCAAAGGCACCGGCGCACTACGAACTGCTGTGCAAAACCGCCTGAAAAAACACCGAGGAGTGCGCACCTATCGGCTGGGTACCTATGGTGAAGGAGATGCCGGAGTAACTGTTGCAGAACTGAAATAGCATGGAATTTTGCTGGCGGTGTGCTGAATTGGCTCACCGCTTTTTTATACCTATGTCAATATTTTGATAAAATTATTACTTTATGTATATATCCGATAGGATGCTGACATGCAAACAGCCCACACAGTTGGCCTCTACAGTAATTTTTGCAACCATCACCAAATCTCTTGTGCCTGTAGCATTTTTATACTATAATGGACATACTTGTAATACCCACCCACCATTTAAACGGTGGTTACATCTTGTGCGGCCTTGGCCGTTTATGCGTTGGCACAGCGGATTTGCGGTGTAAACGCCGGTTTTTACTTTTTTAAATAGCATCATAAGATTGCGAGGGAAATACCAAAATGAAACGACTGGAACTAAAGGCGCTCTATGCCCAAGCAGACAGCTATGGCGATAGCCAGGTAACTGTCTGCGGATGGGTGCGCACACTGCGCCACAGCGGTGCAATCGGCTTTATTGAACTCAACGATGGCTCCACATTCCGCAGTATGCAAATTGTGTTTGAAGAAAACGCCATCGAAAACTTTAACCAAATCACCAAGCTCAACGTAGGCGCCGCAGTTATCATCACCGGCAAGGTTGTGCTCACCCCCCAGGCCAAGCAACCCCTGGAAATCCACGCAACCGCCATAGAGGTGGAAGGGGAATCTCACCCCGACTACCCGCTACAAAAAAAGCGCCACACCCTGGAATACCTGCGCACCATCGCCCATCTGCGCCCCCGTACCAACACCTTTAACGCTGTGTTCCGGGTGCGGTCGGTGGCAGCCTATGCCATCCACCGCTTCTTTAACGAAAACGGCTTTATCTACAGCCATTCCCCCATCATCACCGGATCGGATGCAGAGGGCGCCGGCGAGATGTTCCGGGTAACCACCCTGCCCCTGGAGGATCTGCCCCGCACCGAAGACGGTCAGGTGGACTACAGCCAGGACTTCTTCGGCAAAGGCACCAACCTCACCGTATCCGGCCAGCTGGAAGCCGAGATAATGGCCCTTGCCTTTGGCAAGGTATACACCTTCGGCCCCACCTTCCGGGCAGAAAACTCCAACACCCCCCGCCATGCCTCGGAATTCTGGATGATCGAGCCGGAATTTGCCTTTGCAGACCTCAACGACAACATGCAGCTGGCGGAGGATATGCTCCAATACGTCCTAAGCTATGTGATGGAACAATGCCCGGACGAGCTGCAATTCTTCAACGACTTTTACGACAAAGAGCTGCTGGAGCGCCTTGGCAAGGTGGCCAAAGGGGATTTCGCCCGCACCACCTACACCGAAGCCATTGCCGAGCTGCAAAAGCACAAGGATCAGTTCACCTTCCCGGTGGAATGGGGCTGCGACCTGCAAACCGAGCATGAGCGATTCCTCACCGAAAAGGTATTTGGCAAGCCGGTATTTGTCATCAACTACCCCAAGGAGATCAAATCCTTCTACATGCGCATCAACGAGGACAACAAAACCGTTGCCGCCATGGATTTGTTGGTGCCCGGCGTAGGCGAGCTTATCGGCGGCAGCCAGCGCGAAGAGCGGCTGGATGTGTTGGAAGCCCGCATTGCAGAATGTGGCCTGGATATGAGCGAATACGACTGGTACCTCCAGCTGAGAAAATACGGCACCACCCGCCACACCGGATTCGGCCTTGGCTTTGAGCGCCTGATTATGTACCTTACAAGCATCCCCAACATCCGGGACGTACTCCCCTTCCCCAGAACCCCCGGATCCGCCGATTTTTAATAGGAAATGGATATGCAGCAACCTACAAGACTCTATCAGTATCTGACAAAGCTCGCCCATGGCGGGCTTTGTGTCGCTTTCTCCGGTGGAGTGGACAGCACCCTGCTGCTGGCGGCCGCCAAACAGGTCACCAACCGGGTGCTGGCGGTTACCGTATACACTCCCTTCCACTCCCCTGCCGAACCCACCGAAGCAGCAGCCCTGGCAGAGAGTATTGGTGTGGAGCACCAAATTCTGCGCCCCCAACTGCCGGATGCCCTGTGGGCAAACCCCACAAACCGCTGCTATATCTGCAAGCAAGCCCTGTTTTCAGAAATACAGGCTGTGGCCAAAAGCCACGGCCTTGCCTTTGTGCTGGACGGCACCAATGCCGACGACCACAACCAATACCGCCCCGGCCTTGCCGCACTCAAGGATCTGGGCATCCACAGCCCCCTTGCCCAGCTGGGCTTCTCCAAAGCAGAGGTGCGGGAGATGGCGCGGCAGCTAAACCTCGCCGTGGCAGAAAAACCCTCCACCCCCTGCCTTGCCACCCGGTTCCCCTACAACCACACCCTAACCCCAGAAAAGCTCAAGACAGCCGATAGCTTGGAGCAGTTTGTCCGCTCCTTGGGGTTTGGGGTGGTGCGCGCCCGTATCCACAGCGACAGTCTGCGGCTGGAGGTTCCCACCAGCCACCTTGTCCAGCTGCTGGAGCACCGGGAAGCCATCATCGCCAAAGCAAAGGCCCACGGCCTCTTCTACGTCACATTGGATTTAGAAGGCTTTCGCTCCGGCTCTATGGACATCGGCCTTACCCAATCCTAAACACCCCGCACCCGGCCCGGCAAGGCAGGCGCGGCGAAGCTGCACCTGCACCATGGCCAAACTGAGTTTGGTGCCGGTGGACTAGCGGTTCTCGCCCCCCTGCCCTGCCGGGTTTTTTCCACAAGTTCTTGCAACTCTGTGGAAAGATTCAAAGAAGCGCCTTCGCCCCACACATTATCACCAGTAAAGGAAACAATGGCTATGGATATTGAAAAACTCCTAGAACAGGTCAGAGACGGGGCCATCACCCCTGCCCAGGCCGTTCCCCTCCTCAAAGACCTACCTTACGAAGAACTGGGCTTTGCCAAGCTGGACTATCACCGCCGCCTGCGCCGGGGCTTTGGCGAGGTTATATTTTGCGCCGGCAAAACGGTGGAACAGGCCGCCCATATCTTCCAAAGCTTTGCCGCCAAAGGAGAAAACGTCCTGGGCACCCGGGCCAGCCAAGCCCAAGCCCAAGCGGTGGGCAAGTTGCTTCCGGACAGCCGCTGGGATCCGGTGAGCCGCACCATCTGCTGGCAGTCTGTGGCCCCCCAGCCCATTGGGGCGGTAGCGGTTTGCACCGGTGGCACTGCCGATATCCCGGTGGCAGAGGAAGCCGCCATCACAGCGGAGTTTTTTGGTGCCCGGGTTCACCGGTTCTACGATGTTGGGGTTGCGGGTATCCACCGATTGTTTGATAAACTGGATGAAATTCGCCTGTGCAACTCCATTGTGGCCGCCGCCGGAATGGAAGGCGCCCTTGCCGGTGTGGTGGCGGGGCTGGTGGAGGTTCCGGTGGTGGCGGTACCCACCTCGGTGGGATACGGTGCCAGCTTCCAGGGGGTAGCCCCCCTGCTCACCATGCTCAACTCCTGCGCCGAAGGGGTTGGGGTTGTGAATATCGACAACGGCTTTGGTGCCGGATACCTGGCCGCACAAATCAACAAGCTTGCCGCAAAAGGAGGATCCACCCAACAATGAACACCCTGTATTTGGAATGTAACTCCGGCATTAGCGGAGATATGACCGTTGCCGCACTGCTGGATCTGGGTGCCGACCAAAACGCTTTGGAATCCGGCCTTGCCAGCCTGGGTGTAGAAGGGTATCACCTTCATATAGGCACCGTGCAAAAATCCGGCATCCGTGCCTGCGATTTTCAGGTGCACCTCCACCAACCGGAGCACACCCACAACCACGACCATGACCACGACCACACCCATGACCACAACCACACCCACACCCACACCCACACCCACACCCACGACCACACCCATGATCACGACCACACCCACGACCATGATCACACCAACACCCATGACCACGACCACACCCATGACCATGCCCACCGCAACCTACAGGATATCTTGGCCATCATAGATGCCTCTGCCATCACCCCCCGGGCCAAAGAGCTCTCCAAGCGCATCTTCACAGTGGTGGCGCAAGCCGAGGCCACAGTCCACGGTCTACCGGTGGAGCAGGTTCACTTCCACGAGGTGGGCGCTGTGGACTCCATTGTGGACATTGTAGGCACTGCCATCTGCATAGATGCCCTAGGGGTAGACACCATCTACTGCTCCCCCTTGCGGGAAGGCACCGGTGTTGTTCGCTGCCAACACGGCTTTATGCCGGTTCCCGCCCCTGCCACCCTGGAGATTGTAAAAGCCCACAACATCCCCTTAATACTCACCCAAAATACAGGGGAGATGGTCACCCCCACCGGCGCAGCCATAGTGGCTGCCCTGGCAGATAGCTTCACCCCCCCGGACAATCTACAGGTGCTGGCAGTAGGCTACGGTGCAGGAAAAAAGGACTTCCCCTGCACAGCCAACCTATTGCGCGCCAGCCTTATCCACACCAACCAGCCCCCAAAAGGTGTGGTGGATCAGGTGCTAAAACTGGAATGCAACCTGGACGACATTACCGGCGAACACCTAGCTGCCGCCTGCCAAGCATTGTTTGATGCCGGTGCTCTGGATGTGTGGTGCACCCCCATCTACATGAAGAAAAACCGCCCTGCCCAAATGCTGTCGGCACTGGTTACCCAAGATAAGCTGGACTGCCTTCTGGAGATACTTTTTGCCCACACCACCACTGGCGGTGTGCGCCTATCCCAGCACCTGCGCCACACCATGCACCGCAAGGCAGTCACCATGGCTACCCCCTACGGCCCGGTGGCGGCCAAGCAGCTCACCTGGGGCAATATTCGCAAAACCCAGGTGGAGTATGACAGCGCCCATCAACTTGCCCAAAAACATAGCCTGCCTATTGCCGAAATTTTTCGCAGCGCTACTGAAATATAGCCCTATTTTGAAAGTTTTACTTTTGCATCTTGCAAAACCTGCAAATATAGAGTACAATGTGCTATGGTTAATCTTGTATAAGGAAAGGATACGGGTAAAGGTTATGGCATTGTACACCGAAATGACAAAGTCCCAACTCACCGCTCTGTTGGATGAGCTCAAAGCGCAGTACAAAGAAGCAGCGGCCAAAGGGCTCAAGCTGGATATGTCCCGGGGGAAACCCGGTGCGGATCAACTGGCACTGTCTATGGATATGCTGGAAACCATCGGCGCATCCACCCTTCTAAAAGCAGAAAACGGCCTGGACTGCCGCAACTACGGCGGCCTGGAAGGCATCCCCGAAGCCCGGGGGCTTATGGCCCAAATTCTGGATGTAGAACCGGATGAGGTGTTTATTGGCGGAACCTCCAGCCTCAATCTGATGCACGACTGCATGTCCATCGCCTTTATCCACGGCCTGCCGGACTCCAAGGAGCCTTGGCGCAAGCTGGAGAAGGTGAAAATCCTCTGTCCCTCCCCCGGCTACGACCGCCACTTCAAGGTATCCCAGCACTTCGGCTTTGAGATGATAGCAGTCCCCATGACCCCAGATGGCCCGGATATGCCTGTGGTGGAAGAGCTGGTGGCCGACCCTGCCGTAAAGGGCATGTGGTGTGTTCCCAAATACGCAAACCCCACCGGCTGTACATACTCGGAGGATACCGTCCGCCGTATTGCCCAGCTCAAGCCCGCAGCCCCGGACTTCTGCATCTTCTACGACAACGCCTACGCAGTGCACGACCTGTATCCCGATTCCCCCGACACCCTGCTGCCCCTAATGACCGAGCTCAAGCGCACCGGCAGCACCAATATGGCTATCCTCTTTAGCTCCACCGCCAAAATCACCTTCCCCGGTGGCGGCATCTCGGCCATTGGCGCCTCCAAAGAGATGATAGCCCATATCCTCAAGCATATGGACTACCAGACCATCTGTTACGATAAAATCAACCAACTGCGCCATGTCCAGTACCTCAAGGATATAAACGGCGTTAAAGCTCATATGGCAAAACACGCCGCCCTCATCCGCCCCAAGTTTGAGGTGGTGCGCA
Organism: uncultured Oscillospiraceae bacterium; assembly: GCA_964395635.1. Taxonomy (GTDB): domain Bacteria; phylum Bacillota; class Clostridia; order Oscillospirales; family Ruminococcaceae; genus WRAV01. Next base: position 1,675 of record CAYNCW010000060.1, on the reverse strand, counting down.
CAGCGCTGGAAGCCCACCTGGGGGGCACTGGAATTGCCAGCTGGTCCAGCCCAAAAGGCGGCTACTTCCTCTCTTTGGATGTTCCCGAAGGCTGTGCCCGCAAGGTGGTGGCCTTATGTAAAGAGGCCGGTGTGGTGATGACCCCTGCCGGAGCCACCTACCCCCACGGCAACGACCCCGCCGACAGCAACATCCGCATCGCCCCCACCTTCCCCACCTTGGAGGAGCTAAAGGCAGCGGCAGAGCTCCTTTGCCTATGTGTCAAGCTGGCCAGCGTAGAGAAGCTCCTATCCTAACAATACCTCCGGACACCTCCCTATCTTGCCAGGGAGTGGGTTCTTATCTCCCCTTCCCCCCGGCTGGTACGCTATCGGTAGGCGTATCCCTGGGGGAACTTTTTTGTCCAAACAAAAATGGATGCAGCTACCGATAACAGCTCCAGATCCCCTTATCCTTCATATATTTCAGCAGCAAGCAAACCATAGGCGCAATAATCAGCCCCCAGAATCCAGCAAACCGCAGCCCCACATACATGGCAATCAGCGCCGCCAAGGGATGCAGCCCAATCTGATCCCCCACAATCTTGGGCTCCAATATCTCCCGGACAACCGAAATCAAAACCCAAACCAGTATTAGCCCCACACCCCGAAAGGTTTCTCCGCCCAGCAAAGCGTAGATCCCCCAGGGAATCAGCACCAGCCCGCTGCCCACCACCGGCAACAGATCCAGCACCGCAACAGTGGCGGATATCCCCACAAACCCGGTAACCCGTAAAACAGCCAGCCCACCCATCAGCAGCACAAAGGTAATCACCATAAGAATCAAATAGGCTTTGATAATCCGCCAAACACAGCTCACCAAAAAGTCCCGCATTTCCAGCACTGTTCCCTTGTGCTTTGGGGGAATCTGTCGCAAAATAAACCCGGTAACCATATCGTAATCCACACAAATCAGCACCGAAGAAAGCAGCATAAACAAAATGTTCAGCATGGTTAAGGGCAGCTTCTTGGCCATTTCCACCACCACCTGCATACTCCAGGCCGACGCAGAAGAAACCATATCGGCCAAAGCGCTTTCCAGCGCCATCAGCAGCTTGCCGGGCTCCAGCCCGGTAGCCCCTTTTCCCGCCAGCCGCCGAACAAATCCACCCAGCCGCTGCCCCACCTCATTGATAAAGGGTGCCACCCGCTGGGCATACAGCTCCGGCAGCCGGGGAAAAAAAGCCTCCCCCCACATCACCAAATAGCTCACCGCCAGCCAGCACAACAGCCCCAGCACCAAATACAGCGCAGTGGCCGAAACAATTGCCGCCCCCCGCCGCCCCATGCCGGAATGGCGGCAGATAAACCGCACCACCGGCCGCAGCATCCAGGCAATGAGAAACCCCCACAAAAAAGGCATCACAAACGGCAGCAGATACCGCACCCCCACATACAGCACCACCGCCGCCAATACCCAATACCCAATTTTCACCAGGATGTTTTTCTGCCTATCCAATTCCATTGCCTTATCCTCTTTCGCCTGTTTGATAGCCCTTTTTTCCTATAGTCTCTCCACCCCTAAAAAAATAATTCCACCTGTATTTGTAACTATTGCTCAAAACTCTTTTTTTCACCCCTGGATATAAAGAGATATCTTCTATATTTTTTAGCAAACAAAAGAAATCACAAGCAAT
>CAYNCW010000059.1:0-11100 GCA_964395635.1 uncultured Oscillospiraceae bacterium | reverse complement strand
CGCATGCTACTGCAATCGCTATACTAGGTACATTCCAAAGGGATGCCCACAATTCCCGGAATCGTATGGGAGGTTTTTTTATGACCCAAGGTTTGGCTGTACTTAGCGGGTTTGTAATAGCGGTAATGGTGATGGCCAACGGCGAGTTGTCGGCAGTATACGGCAGCTATCATGCCACAGTGCTGATACATATTTTGGGGCTGATACTTGTATGCGCCATACTGTTGGCAAAAAAAGAGCTTGGTTGGCAAAAGGTAAGCCTTCCTTGGTATCTGTTTACCGGCGGCTTTATCGGTGTTTTCACAACCATCAGCAATATTGTTGCCTTTTCGGCCCTTGGGGTATCCCTTACACTGGGGCTTGGGTTGTTGGGACAATGTGCCCTGTCCCTGCTTATTGACGGGTTTGGTTGGATGGGTGCGCAAAAGCAGTCGTTATCAGCACAAAAAATCCTAGGGCTTGGTGTTATTGTAGCCGGAGCCGCTGTTATGTTGTTTGTGTGAGGTGTGTTTATGTATATTGTTCTTGCTGTTTTATCCGGTGCGCTCACCGTTTTAAGCCGTACCATCAATGCCAGATTGGGCCAACATGTGGGGATTTACAAAAGCACCTTGCTCAACTATATTACCGGGTTGTTGTTGTCTCTGGTGATTTTGTTATGTGTGGCTGAGCCATGGGTTGGGTTTGGTGCACCACAGAACTTTGCCCAGGTTCTTATGTATTTTGGCGGGTTTTTAGGGGTTGCTACAGTGATGCTTTCCAATATTGTAGCGCCAAAGCTCAGTGCATTTGTTATGACCTTGCTGGTATTTATTAGCCAAATGGCCACCGGAGTGCTAATTGATTATTTTTTCTACGGTATCTTCTCCAAAGGGCAGCTACTGGGCTGTGGGATTATGGTAGTAGGCCTTATTCTATACCAGCGCCCTTCAAAACAAACCCAAGCAGTGCCCCAATAGCGGAGCGGCATGTAAGAAGATTGACTGAAACAAATAAAACACCCCCCTCCTTGCTTAGGTAGGCGCAAAGTGTGCACCTGCCCAAACAAGGAGGGGGTTTTGTTATGAACCGGTGGCAGAGTTTACATACATGGCCAACACACGTTGTCGGTCGTTTTGTTCATTCTTGGTGTTGAGCCTATACTCCTTGGGGGTTTGCCCCACATGTTTTTTAAACACCTTGCAAAAATAGCTCTGATCCTTAAAACTCACCGATGCGGAGATATTGGAGATGGAATCCTCGGATTCTGCCAAAAGGCGTTTGGCTTCATCTATCCGCTTATAAAGCAGGTAACTGGAAAAGTTAAAGCCCACCTCTTTTTTAAACAATCTACTGAAATAGTAGCTACTGAGAAAAACAACCTCCGAAACACTTTCTAAAGTGATCTCTTCCCTATAATGGGTGTCGATATACAATAGAGCGCTGGCAATCTCCTTGGACCGTAGTTCAGGGGGATAAAAGTTGAGGCTTTGGGCTTTTTTATTGTACCTTACAGTTTGGTGGGTGGTGGTCTGCATGTATTTTTGTATAACCTGTTCAATGGTTTTTGGGGGGATGGGTTTAAGCAAAAATTCCTGGATACCAATATCAGAAAAATCCCGCCGCAGTGGCAAGGAATTGTCTGCAGAGGTCATGAGTATTCTTATAGTTGGATCTTGGTGGCGTATCTGCCGGGCAGCCTCCAGACCGCTGATACCCCCCATATGGCAGTTGATGATAACCAGTTGGGGTTTTAGTGCGGTGCAAAGTTCAATGGCAATTCTGCCGGAATTGCCCTCGCCAACAACCCGGGAGCCGTCTATGCCTTGAATGATCTTTTTGATAACTTCTCTTTCCAGATATTCATCATCTACAATTACGATAGTAAACATAGTATAATCCTCGTCAGCAAACTACCTTGCCAGGCTCTAAAATTTATGGGCTGGATGGGTATTCTTTAAAGGGAATAGAGAGTGTTACAGTTGTGCCGGTGGGGTGACGATTGTGAAAAGCAATGCTGTAATCGTTTGGAAAAAAATGCTGGAGCCTTTTTCGCACATTATAGATACCGATACCAATGGCACCGGATAAAGGCTTGCTGACAAACTCCTCGTCGTTGAGCAGCGATAGGCTGTGCTGAGAAAACCCGTTGCCGGTATCGGATATCTCAAAAACCAGACGGTTGTCCTTTTTTTTGCCGCTAACACTGATGCAGCCCAAATCCTCTCGAGGCTCCAGTCCGTGCCTGACGGCATTTTCCACAAAGATCTGTAAAGACATTGCAGGCAAAGCGTAGTTTAAAATCTCATCGGAAACATCAATTGCGTATTGGAATTGGTCTCCAAAGCGCTTTTTTTGAATAAACATGTAGTTTTTTAGCGTCACCAGCTCTTGCTCCACCGTGATCAGGAGCCCGGAATAGTTGAGAAAACAGCGATACATATCTGCAAGTGCAAAGATGATATCCTGGGTTTTGGGTGCGTTTTCTATATAGGCCTGCCTACCGGCAACATTGAGGGCATTGAATAAAAAATGAGGGTTAATCTGGGAGTTATAAAATTTTATCTCCAGATCCTTATACTGCTTTTCCAGCTCAACTCGTTCTTTTTGCTCTTGCAACAATTTCAGGTTCTTAGCGTTGAGTAAGTATTGTTCCACTATGTAATTTAGGGTCATGTACAAAAGATTGGCGGTATCCCGTATTCGCTGACGGGATACAATAGGAATTTTCTCATATTCCTTTGCCAACTCCGGCCGACCTTTCAGGATGTTTTCATCCGGCGCAACCAGATTGGTCCATGTGTCGTCGCTTTCCTCGGTACGAACCTGACCGCACAACATAGAAGCAACATATTCGCCCTCTACAATAATCGGCACAGCAAAATCAATAAGACCGGCATAACAGCGATAGATGTATACGCTGTTGCGCCGCACCGATTCCAAGCTGCCGTGGGCATCGCTTTTGCAGCAGCAGTCGTTGAAATACGGATCCTGCCGCAGCATGGAACAAAAGCTGCTAAAACAGCTGTATTGCAGCAGTGGCTTACCCTGGTAATCCACCGCTATGGCAGCGAATCCTGTCGCTTTAGAAAAACAATCCTGAATCTGTTGCAGAGACTCTAAGTCTATGATTTCACTTAATTTCATCTGCCCACATCCTTGCGATAATTATTTCGCTGTAGATTGATAACATATTTCTATTATAAACACTATCACCGGGAATGTAAATAAATTGCGTTAAATTTGTATGCATATTGCAACAGATTACCATTTTGAAAAAATTGGTAATCTGTTGTCCTTTTTTCTATAGCAATTAAACGGGAATGTCCGCAAATAAATACAACAAACAGGACATCAAATGGACAGACAGCAAAAGCAAGGTGTGAGATACTTATTGTAAATACGGGAAGCGTTTATTCCCGAAATTTAAAGGAGGCATGTTTCATGACACAGGAAGCATTGGGCATGGTTGAAACTAAGGGTTTGGTAGGTGCAGTCGAGGCTGCTGATGCCATGACAAAGGCCGCTAACGTCAATCTGATTGGGTATGAAAAAATCGGATCTGGATTAGTCACCGTCATGGTTCGGGGCGATGTTGGCGCGGTTAAGGCCGCAGTGGATGCAGGGGCTGCCGCAGCAGCCAAGGTTGGCGAAGTTGTTTCTACCCATGTAATTCCTAGACCACATACCGATGTGGAGAAGATTTTACCTACATCTTTGTAGTAAACAACGAAAGACGGGAGGTGTACAGAAATGAACGAAACGATGATCAATAAGATCATGGAAGAGGTACTAAAAAAGGTGGAGGGAAATACAGTGGCATCTGAGACACAAAACACCCCTTGCAGCGGCTGCAGCTTAACTGAGTTTGTTGGTACCGGCGTGGGAGATACCATTGGTCTTGTTATTGCAAATGTGGATTCTGCCCTGCATGAGGCTATGGGCATTGATAAAAAATACCGCTCTATCGGCATCGTGGGCGGGCGCACCGGTGCAGGCCCCCACATTATGGCAGCAGATGAAGCTGTTAAGGCTACCAATACCGAAATCCTGCTCATCGAGCTTCCCAGAGATACCAAAGGCGGTGCAGGCCACGGTAACTTGATTATCTTCGGTTCTGAAGATGTATCCGATGCAAGACGGGCAGTTGAGGTCACCTTGGGTGAGCTGGAGCGCACCTTTGGCGATGTGTATGCCAACGATGCAGGGCATATCGAGCTGCAATACACCGCACGGGCCAGCCACGCTTGCGCAAAAGCACTGAATGCACCGGTTGGAAAATCCTTTGGTATTATTGTTGGTGCACCAGCTGCCATTGGCGTGATTATGGCGGACGCAGCGCTGAAAGCAGCCAATGTTGAGGTGGTGGGCTATTCCTCTCCCGCAAAGGGCACCAGCATGAGCAACGAGGTTATTCTGACCATCAGCGGCGATTCCGGAGCCGTTCGTCAGTCTGTGATTACAGCGCGGGAAACTGGTGTGACTCTGCTGGGCACCTTGGGCAGCAAGCCGACCAACAGCTTCCCGTCCTACATATAAAGGGGTGGTATTATGAAATCCAAACGCTTTGAAGTACTCTCCCAGCGGCCGGTAAACCAGGATGGATTTGTTAAGGAGTGGGCAGAAGCTGGTATGGTGGCCATGGATGGCCCCTATGACCCCAAGCCCAGCATTAAAATCGTAAATGGCAAGGTAGTCGAGCTGGATGGTAAATCCAGTGCCGAGTTCGACATGCTGGATACATTTATTGCAAACTACGCAATCAAGCTGGATCGGGCAGAAGAAGTTTGCGCTATGGATTCCAAAAAGCTGGCCAGTATGCTTTGCGATGTAAACATCACCCGTGATGAAATTATCCCCCTGACAACTGCTATGACCCCGGCAAAAATTTGCCAGGTTATGAGCCATATGAACGTAGTGGAGATGATGATGGCGCTGCAGAAAATGCGTGCCAGAAAAACCCCCTCCAACCAGTGCCACGTTACCAATGTTAAAGATAACCCCATTCAAATTGCCGCCGATGCTGCAGAAGCTGCATTCCGTGGGTTTGATGAAATGGAAACCACTGTGGGTATCGTGCGATATGCCCCCTTCAACGCTCTGGCGATATTGATTGGTGCACAGGTAGGTCGCCCCGGCGTGTTGACCCAATGCTCTGTTGAAGAAGCAACCGAGCTGGAAATTGGTATGCGTGGGCTTACCAGTTATGCAGAAACTGTTTCTGTATACGGCACGGAGCCTGTGTTTATCGACGGTGACGACACACCTTGGTCCAAATCCTTCTTGGCTTCTGCTTATGCTTCCCGCGGCCTGAAAATGCGCTTTACATCCGGTACCGGTTCTGAGGTTCTCATGGGCTATGCCGAGGGTAAATCCATGCTATACCTGGAAGCCCGCTGCATTTATGTTACCAAAGGCGCCGGTGTACAGGGTCTGCAAAACGGTTCTATCAGCTGTATCGGTGTTCCCGCAGCTGTGCCTTCGGGTATTCGTGCGGTTCTGGCCGAGAACCTGATTACCTCCTGCTTGGATCTGGAAGTTGCTTCGGGTAACGACCAAACCTTCTCCCACTCGGATATGCGCAGAACTGCACGTTTGCTGATGCAGATGCTGCCTGGAACCGACTTTATCACTTCGGGATACAGCTCGGTGCCCAACTACGATAACATGTTTGCAGGCTCCAATGTGGATGCCGAAGACTTTGATGACTTCAACATTATCCAGCGCGACCTGAAGGTGGATGGCGGCTTGCGCCCCATTACCGAAGAGGAAGCCATTCGTGTGCGCAACAAGGCCGCCAAGGTTATCCAGGGTCTCTTCCGCGAGCTGGGCCTTACTCCTATTACCGACCAAGAGGTAGAAGCAGCAACCTATGCCCATGGCAGCAAGGATATGCCCGACAGAGATGTTGTTGCTGACCTGAAAGCCGCAGCAGACATGATGGCCAGAGGTACAACCGGTGTAGATGTGGTTAAGGCTCTTGCCAAAGCAGGGTATAAAGACATTGCCGAAAACGTTCTGAACATGCTCAAGCAGCGTATTTCCGGCGACTATCTGCATACATCCGCCATTCTGGATGCAAACTTTAAGACCATTAGTGCAGTGAACGATGTCAATGACTATGCAGGTCCGGGCACAGGATACCGTCTGAGCGATGCGCGATGGGAAGAAATTAAAAATATTCCCCAGGCAATTGACGCTCAAACAATTCAGTAAACGGGAAGGGAGTGAAGGATATGCAGATCAACGAAGCTATGCTGCGTGAAATTATTGCGGAAGTTCTCAAAGAGTACAAGATAGAAGAAGAAAAGGTCACATTTACACCCTCCGCCCCCGCCGCAGCCAAAGGCGAGGCAGTAGTTAGAGAAGTGGGTTTTGCCGCCCAGGGAACAAACAGAGACGAAGTTATCATTGCGGTAGCACCTGCCTTCGGCGTATATCAAACCAAAACCATCGTAAACACCTCCCACAGAGATGTTTTGCGTGAAGTTATCGCCGGTATTGAAGAAGAGGGCCTGAAGGCACGCATTGTAAAGGTGTATAAAACCTCCGATGTGTGTGCCATTGCCAATTCCGCAGCAAAGATGAGCGGATCCGGTATTGCTGTGGGCATTCAGTCAAAGGGCACCGCAGTGATTCACCAAAAGGATCTTCCTCAGCTGAGCAATTTGGAGCTTTTCCCTCAGGCGCCCCTGATTGATTTGGAAACCTATCGCACCATTGGTAAGAACGCGGCAAAATATGCAAAAGGGGAATCCCCCAATCCTGTGCCGGTTCGCAACGACCAAATGGCTCGGCCCAAATACCAGGCTATTGCCGCCCTGCTCCACATCAAAGAAACCGAACATGTGGATGCCAACAAGGGCCCGGTAGAAATAGCACTGAATTAACGGTAAGGAGGGGAAAATTTTGAACCAAACAGAACTGGAAAAAATGATTAAGGACATTCTTCTCAACAGTGGTTCTGTGGGTGCAGCAGCGCCTGCGGCGGTTTCTGGCGGAGAGAAGGTTACATACAAGGATTACCCCCTTGGAGAAAAAAGCGCAGATAAGCTGAAAACCCCCACCGGCAAAAGCATTCACGAGGTTACCTTGGACGCTGTTCTTGGCGGAACTATCTCTGGCGCGGATGTGCGCATCACTCCGGAAACACTGGAGATGCAAGCACAGGTTGCCGAATCTCGAGGACGCACCCTTCTGGCTGCCAACCTTCGCCGTGCAGCTGAGCTAATCGCTGTGCCCGACGAGCGGATTTTGGAAATCTACAATGCTATGCGCCCCTATCGCTCCACCAAGCAGGAGCTCTATGCAATTGCGGATGAACTGGAGCAGAAATACAACGCAAAGGTAACCGCTGGTCTGGTACGGGAGTCTGCTGATGTGGGCGAAGCCAGAGGAAGACTGGGCACAGGCGCATAATTGTATAAGAAGAGAGGTGTTGTTCGATGAAGTTAATTGCAGGGGTGGATATTGGCAATGCCTCTACTGAAACAGCGCTGGCATGGGTAAACCCCGTCGGTGGGGTGGAGTTTCTGGCATCCGGTTTGGTGGATACCACCGGGCTAAAGGGTACCAGACAAAACATACACGGCGTATTTTCCTCTTTGAAACAAGCTCTGGAAAAGGCGGGCCGGTCTATAGAGGAATTGTCTCTTATCAGTATCAACGAAGCGGCGCCGGTTATCGGCGATGTGGCTATGGAGATGATTACCGAGACCATCATAACCGAGTCCACCATGATTGGACATAACCCCCACACCCCGGGTGGTTTGGGGCTTGGTTGTGGCATAACCATAAAAGTTCAGGATCTGGATAACGCCAATGGGACCGATGGATACATTGTGCTTATAGATGCAGTGGACTTTGAAGAAGCGGCAAAGAGGATCAATGAAGCTGTGGCTAGGGGAATCGGGGTAAAGGGCGCTATTGTCCAGCGGGATGATGGTGTGCTGATACACAACCGCCTAAGCCAAAAGATTCCCATTGTAGACGAGGTGGCACTTATCGAGAAGGTGCCCCTGAATATGATGGCGGCAGTGGAGGTTGCAAAGCCCGGCGGGGTGGTGGAGCTGTTATCCAACCCCTATGGTGTGGCAACGGTGTTTGGACTGGATGCCGAAGAGACCAAACGGGTGGTGCCCATTGCCCGGGCACTTATTGGCAACCGATCCGCTGTGGTTATCAAAACCCCGGCAGGGGATGTAACGGCACGCAGTATTCCGGCAGGGAAACTGCAAATTCAGGGAGAGAAGCAAACGAGCGAAGTGGATGTAGAATCGGGCGCGGAAGAAATTATGAAGGCAGTTGCCGACGCAGGCTCGATTCAGGACATCCGCGGGCAAGCAGGAACAAATGCCGGCGGTATGCTGGAAAGGGTGCGACAGGTACTTTCCTCTCTCACCGAACGCCCTGTGGGAGAGGTAAAAATCCAGGATTTGCTGGCGGTGGATACCTTTAACCCCCAAAAAGTGGTTGGCGGGGTGGCAGAGGAATTTTCCATGGAAAGTGCTGTTGGTTTGGCAGCTATGGTTAAGTCGGATAAGCTGCAGATGGAGCTTATTGCGAGGGAGCTCACCCAACAGTTGAACATCCCGGTGACCGTTGGCGGGGTGGAAGCCGATATGGCCATTTGGGGCGCTCTTACCACACCGGGTGTAAGTAGTCCCCTGGCTATAATCGATATGGGGGCAGGTTCCACCGATTCTTCCATTATGACTAAGGATGGCAGGCGAAAATCAGTTCACCTGGCAGGAGCTGGGGATATGGTTACACTGCTTATCAAAACCGAGCTGGGCCTGGATACCACCGATATGGCAGAGGATATTAAGAAATATCCTCTGGCCAGGGTGGAAAGTCTGTTCCATATCCGTCATGAGGACGGAACGGTGCAGTTCTTTGAGCAGGCACTGCCGGCAGATGTGTTTGCCCGCACAGTAATTGTTAAGGAAGATGTCCTAGTGCCTATCACTGTGGACGCTTCTATGGAAAAGATACGCCTTGTGCGCAAGGAGGCTAAGTCCAAGGTGTTTGTCACCAATGCCCTGCGGGCGCTGAGCAAGGTTACGGTGACAGGAAATGTACGGGAAATCGAATTTGTAGTCCTTGTCGGCGGATCCGCCTTGGACTTTGAGATTCCCCAATTGGTAACAGACGCCCTTTCCCGATACGGTATTGTTGCAGGCAGAGGAAATGTCCGCGGTACCGAAGGCCCTCGCAATGCGGTGGCAACCGGGCTTGTTCTGGGGCATGCAATGTCGACAGGAGGTACGCTATGATACATACGTCCACCCAAGGCATGCCCTGTATTGTGGTGTGTTTGTCCCAGGATTTTGCTTATCCGGAGGTGCTGCGTGAAATTCTCAGCGGCATAGAAGAGGAATCCATTCCTTACCGGGTTGTGCAGGACGATACAGCACAAGGTGTCTCATTGGCTTTTAAAGCGGCTGAATTATCGCCGCTGGATGTTGGAATCGGGGCGGATGGCAGCGGTTGTGTGGCGGTTCATTACCGGCAGCTGCCACCCTCTGCCCCGTTGTTTCGCTTGGATTATAGGATGGATTTACCCAAGGTGAGAAGCGCCTGTTCCAACGCTGCTCGTTTGGTAAAGGGAACGCCATTTAAAATGCAAGACTAGGAAAGGGGCTGGAAAAATGGGCAACAAGGCACTAGGGCTGATTGAAACAATAGGGTTGACAGCAGCTACCGAAGCAGCCGACGCCGCGCTGAAATCAGCCAATGTAACCTTAATTGGTTATGAAAACACCAAAGGTTTGGGTATGATTACAGTGAAGATAGAAGGGGATGTTGGTGCGGTAAAAGCTGCAGTGGCAGCTGCCGAGGCCGCTGCAAACAAGGTTGGCAGGGTATGCGCCGTGCTGGTTATTCCCAGGCCCTCTATACATCTGGATACAGTAGTGTATTCCAAGGATACTGTGGGACTGAAAGCCCAGGTAAAGGAGGCAACCCCAGCAGCTCCAGAACAAGCTGCCCAAGAGATTCCAGAGGTTGCTAAACCCCCACAACAGGTAGCCGAACCTCAATCAATCCCCCAAGAACAGTCGGCCCAAGATACCCAACAAGTGGGCGTGGATATTCAGCAAGCTGCAGAGCAGATAGAACCAGTGGCAGATGCAGAGCCCACAGAGGAAGAACCACAGCAACAGGGTATACCAGCCACCCCTGAGCCACAAAAAGAAACCGTGGCAATACCAGAGCCCATAGCCCAGCAACTGCCACAGCCAATTGTTTGGGTGGCAAAACCTTTGGAGACCGATTCCACGGCACGGGTACAGCAAAAACCGGAGGAAAAGCCGGAAGCAGAAAGCAAAGCTGCCCCCAAAGAGACATCTGGGCAAAAAAATACAGGAAAACGAAAAAAAGCAAAATAATCCGACTGAAATGGAGTGGGTGAGCAGTGGATAAGAGCCAGATACGCAAAATAGTTGTGGAGACCATAGCGGAATATAACCGCATCCCCTTTATTTCAGTGGGCGTATCCAATCGGCATATTCATCTATCCCAGGAGGATTTAGAGATATTGTTTGGAACGGGATACCAACTAACTTATACCAAGGAGCTTATGCCCGGCCAATATGCTTGCCAGGAAACAGTGGAGATCCAGGGCAGCAAAGGAAAACTGCAAAAGGTACGGGTTTTAGGGCCTGTGCGCAGTCAAACACAACTGGAAATATCCTTAACCGATAGCTTTGCTCTGGGGGTATCGGCACCGGTGAATGAATCCGGCAATCTAACCGGAGCAGCCAAGGTGGGGATATGCAATCCCCAAACCGGGGCAGTGGTGGAACGCTGCTGTGCAATTGCCGCACTGCGCCACATACACCTAACCCCCGACTATGCAGAAAAACACAACCTGCAAGACAAGCAGATAGTCTCGGTAGAATTTAACACCAGGCGCGGCATTATTTTCCCCAATGTTCTGTTGAGAATTTCCCCAGACTTTAGGGATCAACTACATATCGATATTGACGAGGCCAACGCGGGGGAAATCAAAACCGGCGACATTGGCAAAATACTTGTTTAAGCGTTGAGGTTTATACTATGGATTTGCTCAAAGCCAATGCATACATCCAATCCTTTGCACAGGTTATCGGTAAAGAGCCT
>CAYNCW010000058.1:0-11112 GCA_964395635.1 uncultured Oscillospiraceae bacterium | reverse complement strand
GTTTTCCCCATGGTAAAGCGGTTTTCTTATTTTGTCCTATCTTGTCATACGGCCCGGATTATAGCACAATTGTTCCATTTTGTCAAGGGATAAAATACTGCGCAAACCGGAGAAAATTCAAGGATTATTGCAATTATAATTTGCTAATCTCAAATCTTGAACCCATATCCCCTTTTACAAACCATCTCCTACCCTCTATACTGGATCTATAGAGCTGATCAGCCAACTCCCTCTCCCCAGAGATAAGCGCTTCTCTAGGGGGGCACCAGTCTTTGCCCTGTGTCCGGATACCAGCAATCCCTTATCCGGCACTAGGCAAAAACAAACACCTGCGCCTATGCTGTTGCCGCTGTCCCGGCTTGATTGCCCCAGCCATACACAGCAAGGGCATACCATCACCGCACCCGTTCCTCTTCCAGATTTTCCTGGGTTATCCGCTTGTGGGGCAGCCAAGCATACTGCCCATTTAGCATAGGCACCGCCTCCTGTAGGTTTTGCCCTGTGGCAAGGGCATAAGCAATGCTGAAAATAGCATACCCCTGCCCTTTGGCGTCATTGCGCACAGTACCAGCCAGGTTGCCGGCGGCAATGGCCTCCAAAGCCGGGGGGGTACCGTCAATACCAATAATCAGCGGCAACCGGGTTATCTCCGCCGCCTGATAGGCGTCAATTGCACCCAAGGCCATATCGTCGTTGTTGCAGAACACCACCTCGATATCCTCCCCATATCTGTCGATCCATTGGGCCATTTTGGAGGATGCCTCTCCCCGCTGCCAGTTGGCGGTATCGTTGGCCAGTTTTTCCACCACAATCCCTTGGTTTATCACTGTTTTGATGCAGTATTCGGTGCGGATTGCCGCATCCTGATGCCCCGGCTCCCCTTCCAGTATCACATACTGGAGCCTGCCGTCCTGGTTATAGTCCAGGGTGCTGTCCTGCCTTCGCAAAGCGTCTATCACCAGCTTGCCCTGCATGGCTCCGGCTTCTTTGGGGTCGGAACCCACATAAAACAGCTTATCCCACCGCTGCATATCCTCTCCCACCGGCTCCCGGTTAAAAAACACTACCGGGATGTTGGCAGCTCTGGCCTTGTCAATTATCAGGGATGCAGCGGTTCTATCCACCTCGTTGACACAGATAACGTCATATCCCTGTGCCACAAATTTATCCACCTGATCGTTTTGGATGCTCTGGTTGTTTTTGCTGTCCACCGTATTCACAGTGATTTTGATATTGTCCTGGGTTTCCCGAAGCTTTGCTGCTTCTTCGATATACCCCCGCACCGATGCAATAAAGGTATCGTCCTGCCGGTAAACAGCCACCCCAATTTTTATCTGCACCATATTGGATGCAGGCGCAGCCTTTGTATGACACCCAGACAATATCCCAACAGGAACTAAGCAAATCAGAGCCAGCACGATGGCAATACAAGCTTTCATTACCACACCTCCTTTAGCGAATAAAGGGGAACAACAAATGTTGGTTTTCGATATCGTACATATTTTCCCGGGTAATCAGGCGATGATCCACCAAGATGGTGTTGTCTACCGATTGTTTTTTTAAGGCATTCACCGCCACCTGCACTGCCTGGTGGCCAATGGCAAAATCGTTTTTTACAATAGTGGCCTGCACAACCCCTTTTTCCATAAAGGAAGCCACCTTGTCCGATGCCCCAAAGCCAAACAGCTCAATGGATTGGGAGAGCCCCAAATCCCACAGCACCTGGCCGGTCATCTCCAGTGTTGTGGCATCCAGCGCCACCAAAACATCTGCCTCCCCCCGCTGGGCCAACTGGATTAGCTGATCCACTGCTTGTTGGGTGTTATCCGGCACAATCCACCGCACCGTCTCCCCGCCATAGGGCTCCAGCACACTGTGCATCCCCTCCAGCCGTTGGCGGATATTGTCACAGTAAAGGCTGCTGTCTATAATGGCAATTCGCTTGTAGCAGTTTTGCTCCAGCAGCTTTTGGGCCAGCTCCACACCCATGGCGTAATCATCCGATGCCACATAGGCGTTTAGCCGGGGGGTATTCACCGGGGACTCCATGCAGACCACCGGTACCTTGTCAATGATGTTTTCCACCGGAGCCACCAGCTGCTGGCTGTCCGCCGCCGCCAAAATAATGGCGTTGGCCCCACCCAGATACTCCCGTTCCAAAAGGTAAATCTGCTCCTGTAGGTTATTCTCCTCACTAAGGGTGATAAAGCTGAGATCCACAAACAGTTCACTGGCAGCTTGTTCTGCACCCTGGCGGATATTCTGCCAGGTGTCGCTGTTTTTTCCCCGGATAATCACCGCAATATTGTATACTTCCGGCTGGGTTTTGCCCCCCAACAGATCAAAGGTGAGGATAAAGAAAGAGATGGTGAACACACAGAGCAGCAGCACAAAAACATAGAGTTTCTTCCGGGTCACAATCCCTTCCCCCTTTCCGGATAGGCACGGTTAAAGGGGATACAGGGCAGCCGGATACCCACCGTGGTGCCTACATCCGGCTCGCTGCTGATGATTAGGCCATACTGGGCCCCGTAGGTGAGCTGAATCCGCTGGTGGACATTCCGTAGGCCAATCCCCGACCCTTTGGAGGGAACCCGGCTGTGGTCGGTGAGGAGCTGGTTGCAAATCTCCTTGGGAATGCCGTTGCCGTTGTCCGAGATATCGATATGCAGCACCTCCCCTTGGATATAGCTGCGGATAGAGATAACCCCGTCCCCATCCATAAACTCCATGCCGTGATAGATAGAGTTTTCCAGAAGGGGCTGGATAATCAGCTTGATGGTGGAAAGCCCCAGGGTGTCCGGGTCGGCCTGAATGGCCACATTGAACTTGTTTTTGTACCGCATTTTTTGAATGGTGAGGTAGTTGCGGGCATGATCCAGCTCGCTGGCCACCGATATCACTGTTTTGCCTTTGCTAAGACTGATTCGGAACAGTCTTGCCAGCGCAGTTACCATAGAGGTTGCTTCCCCATACCGTTGATTTTCAATCATCCAGACAATGGAATCCAAGGTATTGTAGAGAAAATGAGGGTTGATCTGACTCTGCAATGCATCCAACTCGCTTTTGCGTTTGGATTCATGCTCCACCACAATGTCGTCCATCAGCTTGCGCATTTGATCCACCATAGACTGGATGGTTTTGCCCAGATGCTGTACCTCGTAGGAGCCGCCAATGGCAATCTCCACATCGGTCATGCCGTTTTCCAGCTCCTTAACCGATTGCTCCAGGGCCTTGATAGGGTCGGCAATCCGGGAGGAGAGAAACAGATTGGCAAACACCATGAGAAAGATGGTAAAAAACAGGATAAAAATAGCAAAGCTGCGGATGTGGTAGTAGGAGGCCGAAACCTCGGATAATGGGGTTACCCCCACAATCTTCCAGCCGGTATACCCCATGGTCTTGACGGTGATAAGCCTATCCGCCCCCTGAAACTGCTCCTTGTGGCTGCCATCCTCCAAGGTGGCAACACTCAGGTTGCTTTCATCCAATAGGCCGGAAAAGAGCATCTGCATCCAGGGGTGGTAGATAATCTGGCCGTCGCTGTCCATTAGATAGACATAGCCGTTGCCCGGCAGTGTCACATTTTTCATCAGCTGTTCTATCCCAGAAAAGTTCATGTCTACCAGCAAAACCCCATGGGTTACCCGGCCGCTGTTGGTGAGCTCCACCGCCCGGGAGAGAGAGACCACCCATTTGTAGCTGTGGGTGGGATCCTCAAACAGGTTTTGTACATGGGGGGTGGAAAAGTGAAGGTTTTCAATTTTATCCATAGCTTTTGTATACCATTCCTGCTCTATGGGGGCGGCGGTTTTTTTCTGGATAGAAAAGGGGGTGGTCACCACCAGTTCCCCTTCCTCCCCCACCACCACAATGCTCACCAGCTGATCCCGATAGGTTTCGTAGAGCAGGTTTACCTTGTCGTCGATGGGGGTATAGGCCAGGTCGGCGCTTTTGATAATCCGGTAATACACTGCATCGGATATGCGCATCATGTTGTCCCGGTAAGCGTCCAAATTGCGGTTGACTTGGTCGATAACCCGCTTGTTGTCCGCCATAATGATGTCCTGGGTGGAGACGGTAAAGCGTATGTACAAGGCAATGCCAAGAAAGACCATACCTGTCACCGCAACAATGGTGAAGGAAATGGAGAGGACATATTGTATACTGTTTTTTTGCATACTGCCGGTAAAGCGCCGGAAAATGCTAGCCATCCAAACCATCCTTGCTGGAACGGTATTTGCTGGGGGAAACACCAAAATTCTTTTTAAAGACGTAGCTGAAGTAGCTGGGCTCGGAATAGCCCACCTTCAGGGAGATTTCGTAGGTTTTGTCCTGGGTAGTGTCCAACAGCTTCACAGCCTCCTCCATCCGCACCTGGGTGAGATAGGCAACAAAGCTCATGCCGGTTTCTCGCTTAAACAGGGTGGAAAAATAGGCTGGGGAAAGGTGGAGATAATCGCAGAGCATCTCCACCGAGACATCCGGGTCGGCGTACTGTTTGGCGATAAACTCCCGGGCGCAGTCGGCAATGGTCTGGGAGGAGTTGCTCCGCTCCCTGCGAATCATTGAGCTGATGGATTTGCAGATTTCCAAAAACCAGCTGCCCAGCTGGGCGGTGGAGCGAAAGCTGCTTAGCCCCAGGCTGCCGTCAAAGTTTTGGCCAAACACCTCGGTGACATCCAGCTGGTAGGCTCTGATAATGCTTAGCAGCTGCGCCATCAGCTCCAGCAAATACAGGCGGTATTGGGCAATGGGCAGTCCCGCAACCTGAGGGGAGACTACAAACCGCTCAATCCAGCTTTGGATATCCTCGGTGGTGCCCATTTTAATGGCCAGGGTCAGTTCCCGCTTATCCTGTTCGTCTATGGTAAGCTGTATCCCCTGTTCCGGCTCGATGTCGTCCAGGAAGATGGTTTTGCCGGTACCCATAAGCAGCCGATAGTCCAAGGCTGTGGCGGCACCGGTGGCAGAATGGTGCAGATCGGTGAGTTGTTCGCAAACCGACCCAATGCCTACAGTGAGGCTGATATCCAGAAAGCGCCCGGCCATCTTGCAAACATGATCCATCCCATCCAATAGGCTCAGCACCTGACTGTTTTCCTCCAGCAGGGCAATGACCGCCACATGGTCGTTGTAGATAAAGCTGCGAAAGGTGCAAAATCGCCCTAAGTTTTCGTCAATAAGCACCTTTACCGATAAGGGGATAAGCTCGCTTTGGTCTGCTAGCACCCCGGACTGGGGAGCATCCACATGGGCAAGGGCCACCGCCCAACAGCCGGCTGTAAGGTCAATGTCGTACAAAGCCGCTTGGCTATTGAGTTTTTCCTGGGTAATGCGGCCATCCATCAGTCGGGTGAGGAACTGTTCCCGCAGCATGGGCAGGCTTTGAACATAGTGCTGGCGCAGGGCGTTTATATCCCTGCGTTGGGCAAATTCGGTATCCAGCTGGGTGCGGAGTTTGTGTAGAACTGCAGTGAGTTCATCGGCACTTACCGGTTTGAGTATGTATTCGGTCACCCCAATTTGGATGGCCTTTTGAGCGTATTCAAAGTCGTCGAACCCAGAAAAAATCACCAGCTTGACCCCCGGCATCCGCTCATATAGCCACCGGCATAGGGTAAGGCCATCCACATAGGGCATTTTAATGTCGGTGATCACCACGTCCGGGTGCAGTGCCTCTGCTTTTTCCATAGCCTCCTGACCGTTTTCAGCTGTGGATACCAGTTGAAAGCCACAGGCTGCCCAGTCAATCCGCCGCTTGATACCTTCGCGGATTTCTTCCTCGTCGTCTACCAGGATAACACGGTACATAGGGTCACTCCTTGTTGATGTTGCTTATTATCATAAAGAGATTTTTCGGTGGGATGGGCCGCTGGTAGGTATAAAATGGGGCGATAGAATGAAGGGGAATTATTTTCCGGCAGGGATAGGCGGTGGTTTGTAGGGGCAAGCTGTGCTCGTTTGGTAGGTTAGGGTAACCCCCCATACCACAACCATAGGCACTATCGTAGCTGTAGGTAAGTTGCGGACGACCAAAGGTCGCCCCTACAGTGGCAGAGCGAATGGCCACCACTCGGCGGACGGCAGGGGTTTGGGATAGAGCACCTCTGTATACCTCCGCCGAAATGCAGAGCCCCAAAAAGTAAAACCAAGCACAGCCCACACTATCCCCACCCCGTAACCGCACAGCGGCATAGCCGGGAGGGCTAGTTTTCTTTTGCCTTCTTTTCTTTTCCGCCAATAAAAGAAAAGAAGGTCGGCGGACGGTAGGGCTTAAGAAAAGAGTATCCCTGTACACCTCCGCCGAAACAGCAGAAGCCCAAGCGGAAGATTTTTAAGAAACAAAGGGTTTCTTAAACCACTTTTTGGTTACTTTTGTGTGGCGACAAAAGTAACTGCCCGCCCCGGCATGAGGGGCAAGTGAACGCCCCGCTCGGGGTGAAACCAAAACCCCACAATGGCAAATCACCGCTGATTACACAGCTGGAGGTATGCTGCGGACGACCAAAGGTCGCCCCTACAGTGACAGAACGAAAACCAACGCGGCAGATACCACAAAAATCTGAAGGGGCAAGCTGTGCTCGTCCGTTAAAGAGATATAGGTTGCAAAGCCACGGACCACCACAGGTCGGCCAAACATAGCATGGCTGCATATAAGTAGTTAGCGGAATATATCACTAAGTCAGGGGTCTGTGAAACCACAAGCCCCTGACTGTATAAATGCTGATTGCAGATGTTGCCCAGTAGACAGGGTAACCTTTACCCATACACCGGGTGCACCGTTTATTTGTTGCGATATTTTGCAAGGTCGGTAGCCACTGCTACCGCAATGATAACACCTTTGATAACCTGTTGCCACATGGGGGAAATATTGATGAACTGTAGACCGTATTGGATAACTGTAAAGATAAGCACACCGCTGACAATACCGCCTACCTTACCTACACCACCCCCAAGGGATACACCGCCCACCACGCAGGCTGCGATAGCATCTAGCTCGTAACCGTTACCATAGTTGTTGGTGGCACCGGCGGTGCGGGCTGCTTCCAGAACGCCGCCGATGGCGTAAAGGCTGGAGGCCAGCACAAAGATCATCAAAATGGTGCGGAATACGTTAACACCCGAAACCACTGCGGCTTCCCGGTTTCCACCAATGGCGTAGACATTTTTGCCAAAAACGGTTTTGTTGAGGATAAACCAGATAACGGCGCAGATGACAAGGGCAATGGGCAGCAGAATGGAGATACCGGGAAAACTGCCGATTTTCAGCAGCTTGGTTTGACCGATTGCAGAAAAGTCTGGGCGGATACCACCAATGGGCTGGGAATTGTTGGGGGGCATATCAAAGTACAGAGAGGTGGCACCATAGATGATAACCTGTACCGCCAGCGTTGCAATAAAAGGGTGCATCCCGAACTTGGCCACCAAAAAGCCGTTGAGCAAACCAAACAGCATACAGGCACCAATGGCCAGAAGGATGGGAATAACAATGTTGATCTGCCCCATATTGGGATAGAACCGGTTGCTGTAGGTAGCAGTTTGCAGCATGGAAGTGGAGATAACCGCTGCAAGACCCACCATACGTCCGGCGGAAAGGTCGGTACCCGCGATAAGCAGGGTGAAGCAGATACCCAAAGCGATAATCAGCCTGGTGGAGGACATGGTGAGGATATCCAGGATAACGCGGATCTGCATAAAGCGGCTTTCTTTAATACAGATTACCACCACCAGAACCATCAGCGCCAGAATAATGGCGTTGTTGGAGAGAAATGTCTTCATGGAACGGGAGGAGGTGTTGATGGGTTGATCTCTGCCCTCCTTGTTGAGGAACTTGGTGAGAGCATTGACAAAGACGATTATCCCCACAAATGCTAGAATGTAAGGCAGGTCGTATACACTTTTGGGGCTGAATCGTGACCAGATAAGGCTGAGAACCGCCAAGACACCGCCGGCTATCATAAAATTCATGGCAAATCGTCCACGTGTCATTACTTTTTCTTGCATGTTTTGTCGCCTCCTGCTTTACTTCACAAATTGAGTAGCCAACCGCATAACCTCTACCTGGTCGAAGGCCTCTTTATCCAGGAAGCCGGATACCCTGCCTTCGCACATCACCATAATCCGGTCGGCCATGCCAAGCAACTCCGGCATTTCGGAGGATATCATAATAATGCTTTTGCCCTGTTTGGCAAGTTCCTGCATAATGGTGTAGATTTCGTATTTGGCGCCTACGTCGATACCGCGGGTGGGTTCGTCCAGAATCAGGATATCCGGTTCGGTAAGCAACCAACGGGCTATAAGCACCTTTTGCTGGTTACCGCCTGAAAGGTTTTGGATGAGGGTTTCCAGTGACGGGGTTTTGACCCGGAGCTTTTTGGTGGACTCTGCGGCGGCTTTGATCCGCTTGCGCTGGTTGAGGACACCCCGCGCCGCGTAGTTTTTCTGGCTGGCAATAACCGTATTGTCCAGTATAGACAGAGCACCAAACACACCGGTGGCTCTGCGTTCTTCGGTGAGTAGGGCAATTTTATGGGCTTTGGCATCCTGCACCGATTTTACCTGGAAGGTTTGGCCGTCCTTTTCCACCACCCCGCTGATGATGGGCCTCAGGCCGAACAGTGCTTCCACAAGCTCGGTGCGCTGCGCACCCACCAAGCCACCTATACCCAAGATCTCCCCTTTGTATAGCTGGAAGCTGACATCCACGAAGGAACGGGGCTGGGCTGAGGTGAGGTTTTTGACGCTGAGGATCACCTGGTCGCTGGGGGCGTAGTCTTTTACCGGGTAGCGGTTGCTGAGATCCCGACCCACCATTCTGCTGATAATCAGGTCGGTGGTGAGCTCTTGGGCTGGCCAGGTGCCCACATAGTTGCCGTCCCGCATGATGGTGACTTCGTCGGAGATTTTGAGGATCTCTTCCATCTTGTGGGAGATATAGATGATAGCGCGTCCTTCACTTTTTAGCTTTTCGATGATTTTAAAGAGGTGCTGGGTTTCGTTATCGGTAAGAGAGGAGGTGGGTTCGTCCATAATGATGATTTTGGAGTTGTAGCTAACCGCTCGGGCGATTTCCACCAGCTGCAAGGTGGATGCGGACAATTCCCCTGCCAGAATCTCCGGATTCACATCCAGATCCACTTCCTTAAACAGCTCCTTGGTTTGCTGCACCATGGCTTTGTGATCCACCGCAATCCCCTTCATGGGGAACCGACCCAGCCAGATGTTTTCCATCACCGGCCGGTAGCGGATGGGGTGTAGCTCCTGGTGGATCATGGAAATGCCAAGATCCAACGCTTGTTTGGAGGAATTGATCTGGGTTGCCTTTCCATCCAGGATGATTTCGCCGCCATCCTCGTGGTAAATGCCGAACAGGCATTTCATCAAGGTGGATTTGCCGGCGCCGTTTTCGCCCATAAGCGCATGTACTGTGCCGGGGCGCACCTTGAGGGTGACCTCGTTGAGCGCCACAACACCGGGAAAAATCTTGGTAATCTTGTTCATTTCCAAGACAAATTCGCCCATGGAATGACCTCCTTCTCCTTGGTTTTGATAAGCCGGGGCACTTCTGAAAACGCCGGGGGAACAGATAGGCGCTCCGGTGTTTTCAGAAAGGCCCCAATACCAATAGTATACATGAAAATATCCATATTATCAACAAATTTTGTAGATAAATCCAACAAAAAGAACGCGAAAAGCAAGGGGCCTCGCGTTCAAATCTTTATGTTCATCCGGATTCCCGCCGACCAATGGCCGGCGGGAATCTGTTGTGAAACCGGGGTGTTTGCTACTTCTACGGATGAATGGTGTGACTAAGGGTTATTGGAACTCTTTGTAGTTTTCGGCAGTAACCTTAACGTAGGGGATCCAAACATATTTGGTGTCGGTTACATCATAGCCGATGGTGTCTTTGGTGATCTCTTTGCCTTGGGCGGCAGCTGCTGCGATGTTGACGGTTGCACGGCCTTGGTTTACGCCGTCGTTGAGAACGGTGCCCAGCAGGGAGCCGTCTTCCATAGCGGCCAGAGCAGGAGCGGTGGCGTCAACGCCTACTACAGGGATATATTTGGTGGCGTCGCCGGTGTTGTAGCCTTCGGCTTTGAGAGCTTCGATTGCGCCAAGAGCCATGTCGTCGTTGTTGGCCAGAACTGCTTCGATTTTGTCAAGACCCTGGGAAGCGATGAAGGCCTTCATCAGGTCGGTTGCTTTAACCTTATCCCACATAGCGGTGTCTTCAGCAAGCTTAACAGCTTCGTAGCCGCCTTCGTTGATGGCTTTTACAGAGAACTCGGTGCGCAGGGTGGCATCCTGATGTCCGGGTTCACCGGTGAGCATAACGTATTGGATTTTGCCGTCGCCGTTTTTGTCGGCAGTGGGGTTGGCTTTAAAGTAGTCAACGATGATTTGGCCGGACATGGTGCCGGACTCTTCAGCCTTGGCGCCAACATACCATACTTTGTCGTATGCAGCCATAACATCTGCTTCTGGCTCACGGTTGAGGAACACGATAGGCAGGTTTTCTGCTTTGGCTTTTTCCATCAGAGGGCCTGCAGCGGTGCGGTCAACAGGGTTGACTGCCAGTGCACTTACGCCTTTGGTGATGTAGGTATCTACCTGCTCGTTTTGGGTGGGCTGTTTGTTTTGGGAATCCACGATTTCCAGCTTAACACCCAGTTCGTCGGCTGCGGCAGTCATGTTGTTGCGCACGCCGGTCATAAAGGTATCGTCAAATTTGTAGATACAAGCACCTACCGAAACGTCTGTGGCAGGAGCTTCGGGAGCAGGTGCCGGGGCTTCACTTTGGGAAGCGGGAGCGGTGCTCTCAGGTGCTGGAGCCGCTTCGGATGAAGATGTGTTGCCGCTGCCACAAGCTGCGAAAGAAGCCAGAATCATTGCCAAAGCAAGAAAAGAAGCCAGTTTGATTTTCATTGTATACATTCCTCCTTAGTTATGTCGCTTTATTTTTTTAGCAGGGATTTGGAAGAGATTGTAAATTTTCCCTGTTAGGCACAAGTATACTGGATAGAAATGCGGGATGCTATAAAAAATCTTTTGCAATTCTATCAAATATCTTTCATTTTGTATCAAAATGCATAGAAAAGCCGGGTAAGT
>CAYNCW010000057.1:0-11149 GCA_964395635.1 uncultured Oscillospiraceae bacterium | reverse complement strand
ATAGGACAGCTCCATCATCTCAAAAGGTGTTTTTGTGCATCCCTTCAGAGCCTCTTCCATAGCGGCTTGACGGGCAGCCTTATCCTCATCGGTTTCTTTGGGCATGGTAAACACGGCACTAACAGCGTTGAATGCCTGTGTATCCCGGTCGATAACATCCACAAAGTGTTCCTTAATTGCGTTGGCCTTTTTCTCGGTCTCCACAACAAACTCCTGGAACTGGGCATATTTTTTCTTGCCCACAGTCAAGGCACAAACCATTGCAGCCAGCCCAGCCCCCAATGCGCCCTCCAGGGCTGCCGCTGAACCGCCGCCAGGCGCAGGCTCTGCAGATGCCATCAGGTCAACAAATCCAGTAACCTGCATATCCACCAATTTCATATCCAATACTCCTTTTTCGGATCTGCTTACCCAATAAGATGGTTTTCCATCACCTGGGTTTTATAATCAAAGTTTTCTATTTTTAGGTAATACTCCGCACAGTCCACCAGTGCCTTAGCGGGGGTCAGCCCCACAATTTCGCTGCCAATAATCCGTGCGCCCCAGCGCTCTGCCTCGGTGCGAATTACCTCAAATACCCGGAACAGGGGAGTCTCGGGATAGTTGACCATATTCATGGAAACCTGGGCGATATTTCTGTCCTCCAGCATAACACCGATGGCCTTGCAGTATTTAAATCCACCGGAAGAACCGCGAATCACCTTGGCAATGCGGTTGGCAATTTCCAGGTCGGAGGTGTCCAGGTTCACATTGAAGGCAACCAAGGGCATACGTGCACCAATAGCGGTGATTCCGGCGGTGGGGTGAATTTCCCGCTGGCCAAAATCCGGTGCCCACTCCGGCTGCAAAAGCTTCTCCGGCATCCCCTCAAACTGGCCCTTGCGCACCTTGGCCAGGTTCACCCGGTCAGGGGAGCTAGCAGAATCCTCGTAGAGGAAGCTGGGAATCTTCAGCTCTTCCCAAATTCGCTGTGCCACCCGCTTGGACATTTCCACACATTCCTGCACAGTTACGTCCATGGTGGGCACAAAGGGGATTACGTCGGTTGCGCCCATACGGGGATGTGCACCCTCATGATTGCGCATATCAATGGTCTCGGATGCTTTTTTACACAGCAGAAAGGCTACCTCTTCAATTGCCTCAGGGCTGCCAATCAGGGTAAACACACAGCGGTTGTGGCTTTCGTCCGACTGGGCGTCAAACAATGTACAGCCGGGAACACTTTTGGCAACAGTAACCAATCCATCAATAACCTCTTGGTTGCGCCCTTCACTAAAGTTTGGAATACACTCAATAAGTTTAGCCATCTAAAAATACCTCCAAAGAATATGTAACAAAATATACAACCACCGGTTATCCAGCAAATCCGCTTACAAAGGTCTTAATAAACCAAATGGTGGTGGGCTGATAGATAATATCCACCAGGAAAGCCCCCACAATGGGAACAATCATCATTGCCCGGCGGGACATGCCATACTGCTCGTTCACCGCCGTCATATTGACAATGGCAGTGGGGGTTGCTCCCAATCCGTGTCCCAAAAGCCCTGCACACATAACGGCCGCGTCGTAATTTTTGCCCAGGATACGGAACACCACAAAGTAGGTCACCAAAACAAGCATAATCACCTGGCAAGCCAAAACCACCAGCATAGGCCCTGCAAGATCCGCAAGCTCCCACAGGTTCAGGGTCATCAGCGCCATAGAAAGGTAAAGCCCCAGCATAACATCGCCGATTCCCTCCACCAGAGGATAATCAAATTTATAGGCGTGTACCTTTTCGTTGAGATTTCTCACAATCATTGCCACAAACATAGCGCCTACATAGGTTGGGAAGGACATACCAATCAGCTTGCCAATCCAGCCGGATACAACTGTTCCAACCGCCATACACACCAAAATAGCCGCTACATTTTTCATCACATCCAGTGTGGTGAGCTTTTCTTTGCTGGCAGCGTTGATGGACTCAATGCTTGTATCAAAGCTTGCATCCGCCTCAGGCTTCAGGTTGTGTTTTACAATAAGGCGTCGGCCAACAGGTCCGCCTACCAGCACGCCGGAAATCAAACCAAAGGTAGCAGCCGCAGCGCCAACCAGGGTACCGGCGCTATATCCCAGCTCTTCAAAGGTGCCGCCATATGCCGCAGCAGCGCCATGCCCGCCAATCATGGAAATCGAGCTGCACAAAAGGCCATATGCCGGCTCCAGACCGGTGGCACCGGCAATCCCCACACCGATAGCATTTTGCACAAGAGAGATAGCACCGCAAGCCAGCCAGTAGATAACCAAAAGCAGCCCGCCCTTTTTTAGAAGGGAAAAACTTGCCCCCAAGCCCACAGTGGTAAAGAACGCCAGCATAAAGGGAGCCTGAAATGTGTTGGTAAAGCTAAAGGCATACGCGCCTGAAATATGGCCTGCCCAAGTGATAAACATGAAAAGGAATCCCCCCACCACAGGGGCGGGAATGCAGTATTTCTCCAGTATTTTGACCTTACCCTTGACAAAATATCCCACCAAAAGCAGCACAGCTGCCATGGCCACCGTCATGATGGCATCTGCATTAATGTTCAGTACATTTTCAATGGTCTCAATGGTCATACCCTAATACCTCCTATGAATCGTCTCTCTAACCCCTTGCTCAACAGTTGCTGGACTCCCTCGACACATTCCCTCCTTTATCTCCGGTTATATGCAGTATAGCATGTGGACATCTAATAAACGTCTAATTTTGTATAACCATGCTTGTCCATGGCAATGTAACCGGAATTTTGCACCCTAAATCCATATAGCCAGCCTGGCCTGTATAGACAAAAATTAAAGCAATTAATTATTACTTATGTAAGTTGCTTTTCAATAACAAAATATGTTAAAATTAATTGTAATAAATACGCATTATAATTAAGGCAATAAATCTAATCCCCTTTGCAGGTACATACTTTATAATGATATTATCCTAGTGACAAGGAGACAAAGCTCATGTATAATGAATTGGTAAACAAAAACCCCCATATACTTATCTATCCCATCACCCACGACTCCTTCCGGCAATATGGCCGCATAGTGGAGGAATATGATTTTTCCCCATGGATACAAACCATGGCACAAATCCCTGTCCCAGCCGAGGGGAATGTCTATACAGCGGATGAACAGCTCCTCTCCGGCACAGATCTCGCCCAACAGATCCGGCAGGGCTTGTATGCGGACATGCCCATACAGGTGGGCTATTGCAACGGCAACAGCAGCAATCTAAACGCTTTGGAATACCACAAAACCCAGGAGCTGAATGTGGCAATAACCGATCTGGTGCTCTTGTTGGCGGATATTCGGGATATACAGAACAACACCTTGTCTGTAAATACGGTAAAGGCCTATTATCTCCCTGCCGGAACTGCCTGTGAGATATACGGCACCACCCTCCACTTTGCCCCCTGCAAGGTGAGTGATACAGGCTACAAATGCATAGTTGTGCTCCCGGAAGGAACCAACACCCCCATAACCCTGAACAACCAAGCTGCATCCGGAGAAGAAAAACTTCTTTGGATGCAGGGAAAATGGCTGATTGCGCACAAGGATAGCATACCTGCTTCCAAAGGTGCCCATGTTGGAATTGTAGGAGAAAATATTCGCATACAGTATTAAAACTTCCCAATTTCGCTAGAAGGGAGGGGGAAAAGAATTGGTTCCACCACGTGAAAACGGCGTCAATATGCTGGATGTAAAAAAACAAAACCGCAGCTCCATCCTACAGCTTATCCATGAAAGCGGCAGCATATCCCGCAAGGATATCGCCCACAGCCTAGGGCTAACCCCCGCTGCCATTACCATGATCACCGGAGAACTTCTGGAAGAAGGACTTCTCAACCAGGGGGGAACCGACAACAGCGTAAGCAGAAAAGGCCGAAAGGAAATCTTTCTGCAAATCAGCGGCCAACGTTATGCCGCCCTGGGGGTATATATCACCCAACACAAGTTTCGGCTGTTGTGTGTGGATCTCAACCACAACATACTGTTTGAGGATCTGGTATATACAGCCGATTGCCGCAGAAAAGCCCACGCCATCCTGGATAAGGTCACCGAAACCATCCGGCAACGACTACAGGAATACGATATCCTTGGCACCAGAAGGATAGTGGGATTGGGTGTGAGCATCAATGGAATTGTTGATAGCCTAGGTGGTGTGAGCATCAATTCCTTCCAGGTATGGGAAGAACGAGATATCCCAGTTGCCACCCTCTTGGAGGAAGCCCTTGGAGTTCCGGTTCTTTTAACCAACAATATATGCTCCCTAACCCACGGCGAGAGCATTTTGGGGGAACAACATCAAAAAAAATCCCTCCTGTTTATTAAATATGGCCCAGGCCTGGGGGCAGCCCATTCCTTGGGCAGCGGCACCACAAGTGTCTTTAATTATAAGGCAATCCAGTTGGGCCATGCCATCTCCGACCCCAATGGTGCCCCGTGTGTATGTGGCAACCGGGGATGCCTAGAAACCATCATACATTATGACTCCATTGAAAACACAATTAAGGGGATACTCAGCGAAAAAAGAACCCCTGTGTTGTGGGATCTCACCGGTGGGGATATGGCCAAGGTCAGCATTGCTGAGATTGTCAAAGCCTACAATGCAGGGGAACGCGCCATAGAGCAGACTATGGAGAGAGTGGTATTCTACCTCTGTTTGACCATCAAAAACGGACTAACCCTCTTTGATCCAGAAAGCATTGTACTCTACGGAGAACTCTTTGAAAATGAGCGGTTTCGCAGTGGGGTAAAACATGAGCTGAGCCGCTACACCAATACCGACCGTGTCATCTTCAGCCATTACAACATGGGCCTGGAAACCTTAGGGCCAGCCTTTACTGTAATCAGCCTGTTTTTTGAAAATGGCGGCACCCTCTAAACCCCAGCCCTATAGTACACTCTGCCCCACCATCTGTAGGGGCGACCTTGGGTCGTCCGCCCCCCTAACACCCCACCTAAGCCCAACCACCATACCCCAACACCCCACAACAAAGCCCACCTGCATAAAAACAGGTGGGCTTCCCAATTCCCCCCAAAAGCTCCCACAGCCCCCAGAGGTTGAATAAGACCCTAGCCCCACCATCTGTAGGGGCGACCTTGGGTCGTCCGCCCCCCTAAGCAAACCAAAGCCCACCTGCATAAAAAACAGGTGGGCTTCCCAATTCCATTCAATACTATGTTATAACCTTTGCTTCCCTAAATCATAATCCCGCGTATGATTCGGCACAAATCCTCATATCCGGCAATAAAGCTCGTAAGTGTATCACGAAATCCGCCGTAGCTTTCAAATTCCGAAATCGCCATACCGTTTGGTTCATAGGATTTGATAAACTCCGGAATTTTGGAAAGCTCTGCAATATACTCCGGGCTAACTGGCACATCCATGCGGCTCACCACCGGGGTATCACAGCGTTCCAACCGCTGTTGCCAAGCATAATTGATGGTCTGGCATATATCCCCACCAATCAGCTCAGACCAATGGTACACATTGCGATTGGCTGCGGACAACAGACGGGTGCGGTATCCCTTTTCCTTATAGATCTGATACCCACGCTTAAATACAGCAATACCCGCCCATTCCAAACACTCCGGTGCAACAAGCATCCCGGTTTCGTTGCAGTAAGCTTTCATCCAGTCATCGGTACGCCCCAACATAATGGTGCATACCGGTGCCATATCCTCCACCGGCAACCCCTCTGCTTCCCGGCGCTTAAGGCCCCGCTCTACAGCCTCAGCCACGGCAATGGCTTGGGGTACCGTAAAGGAAATGGTGGCATTTATGCTGACACCGTGGTAGGTCATCTCCTCCATAGCCTGAATACCGGCTGCATTTGCCGGAGCCTTTACCTGCATATTGGGGGCAAGCTTGTGAATAGCAATGCCCTGCTCCAATATTTTCTCTGCACTGCGATAGTTTTTGGCATTGGTCTGCAAAGACAGTCGGCCTTTTTTACCGCCTGTCTGCTCAAAGATAGGCAGCAGCTTTTTGGAGCGCAGTGCAGCCATCTCATAGAGCAGAGCCCAGGTTATATCATCCTCCGACCCATCCGGCATTTCCCGCACCATCTCTGCAATCCGGTCTTTCCAGATGGGCAGCTCTTTTTTCATCACCCCATATACAATACTGGGATTGCTGGTTGCGCTTACAATACCCCGTTCAAGGCCATAATTCAGCTCCTCTTCCCCGCAGGAATCCATCCAGATATCGGTTTGAGGAAACTTTACCACCGTTTCGTGGAGCTTGCCTTTGTATTCGCTTATCACTACGCTCATGTCTATGCCCCCTCCATATTATATAGCAGCAACCGGCTCTTTGGCTGTTTCATCCCATGCACCCCGGAAAACCCCCAGGCCATAATCGGTAAAGGGGTGTGCAAAACTGTCCTTGTATACCGCCAGCCCACAGGTAACAATATCCGCGCCCCACGCAGCAAATTTAGCAATTTGGTTTCCGTTGCGCACCGCAGCCACAATAATTTCGGTTTCATAGCTGTAGTTGCGGTAGATATCGATAATATCCTTTATGTAATCGGCGCTGTCACCGCTGTTTTCTTTCCAACCCACAAAGGGGGAAACAAATTTTGCCCCCAATTTGGCAGCCGGAATGGCCTGAGAAGGGGAGAAAACCAAGGTTACATTGGTGCGAACACCCTGTTGCTCCAGCTTGCGGGCGGCAATCAGCCCCTGCTCGCAGCAAGGCACTTTGATGACATAGTTGGGGCATTGGGCGGCAACTCGTTTTCCTGCCTCCACAATCTCTTCCCATCTTTCCAGATAGGGGTCGATTTCAAAGGAAACCGGGAAACGGTCAACACCTTCTAAACCATTTTTGTGTATAAAAGCCGCTACATCCTTCACCACCTGCCCAAAGGGTTTTCCACTAAGCATGATATGTCGTGGATTGGTGGTTACCCCATCAATACCGTGATATTCGCAGGCATATTCAATTTCATCCAGTTTGGCACTATCCAAAAAATATTTCATTTTTCTTTACCCCTTTTTTGATGATATACGCATACAGCAAGGAACCAAAACCAGGTCAATACCAGTACTAGGGGGCCCTATCCTTCCCAGTATAGACAACCCCCGCCAAAGCGATTTAAATTCGCCCAAGAGGAAACTCACCTGCTCCCAAAAGGCACCCAAAACCGCATCAGCACGTGGAACCGGGGGAGTATCGAGGGAGCATCCAATGCCCTCTCAAAGCGTGTCAACTGCTGGACACACCCTCAAGGAGCTTTTAGCTGCCCCTTCTTTAAGGTGATGCCCATGCCCGGTACATGCAGTATTCCTGGGTACTTTGCCTTTTCGGGCAAAGCTCCCTCGCCGCAACGGCATTTTCTATAAACTCCAACGAACCCCACCAATTCTTTGCAGCCTGTTTCCGCCTGACTGCATCCCGCTTGGTTAGACCAAAAACATCCTCACCTGTTACGGCTTGTACTATAGCCCAAGAAAGAATTGCAGATTTCTCAATCCAAATGGCTATAGATTTTTTCTTCAATGGCAGATACCTTTGTTTTTGCACCCTTTAAAAATTCCTGCCGCCATTCCTCTAGGTTTTGGGTAAACCCTGTGTTTAGGAACTTTTCTGCCATTTCACACCCCAAAATGCCACCAATAACCCAGCCGCCCATGGTTAAAATATTGGCATCGTTAATGGCCCGAGCCTTTTCCGCAGAGTAGGTGCTCTCGCAGCAGGCGGCATACACACCTTTGTGCTTATTGGCCACAATTGCCATTCCCATGCCGGTGCCACAAATCAGAATCGCCTTTTCAAATTCGCCGCTTTGCACCTTTTGTGCAGCTATAGGTGCTACCTCAAAAAAGGGCATGGGCTTTTCCATATCCTGTGTGCCACAATCTGTAACCTGATAGCCTTTTTCAGACAAAAATGCCTTAATTTCCTCCTTCAACGGAAAACCGGATTTGTCCGATCCAATGAGTACCTTCATTCCAACCTACCCTTTCTTTCCCTTTATCAACTGATATGAACACCAACGAAACCCACATACTCTTTGCAGACTATTTTCGCCTGACTGGATTATCCTCCATCCGGCGAAAATAGCCCACAATTTTTTTGTTGCGCAATATATTGCGTAACCTGCTTAGATAGGCAATATATTGCCTTGTTTTAGAATTCTATTTCTTCAATGTATGTACTGCTTGTTTAATGGCTTTTGCGGTAAGGCCATATTTTTCTTTGAGGAAATCGGTTGAGCCCACCTCTCCAAAATGATCCTTTACCCCAACCCGCCGAACCGGCACTGGGTGGTTTTCGCCAAGGCATTCCATCACCGCGCTGCCAAGGCCGCCAATAATGGAGGCGTTTTCTGCTGTGACCACCGCTCCGGTTTTTGCGGCGCTTTGTATAACCATCTCTTTATCCAAGGGCTTGATGGTGTGGATGTTAATTACCTCTGCCTGGATACCTTCTGCGGCCAGCTCCTCTGCGGCCAGAAGGGCCTCGGCCACCAAAATGCCGGTGGCAAAGATGGTAACGTCGGTGCCTTGCCGCAGCAGGGTGCCTTTTCCCAGAGTGAAGGGATCTTGATGGGTGTAAACCTGCACTGCATTGCGCCGCAATAGGCGAATGTACACAGGGCCCTCATGGGCAAGAATTTGGGGGAAGGCTGCCCGGAGTTGGGCGCTGTCCACCGGCTCGTAGATGAGCATGCCGGGTATATTGCGCATGATGGAGACATCTTCCATGCTCATATGGGTGCCGCCGTTGAGCTCGGCGGTTACGCCTGGGTCGCTGCCCATTAATTTGACGTTGAGCCCTGCATAGGAAACAGACAGGGTGATTTGATCGCATACCCGGCGGGTGGCAAAAGCGGTGAAGGTGTGGGTAAAGGGGAGTTTGCCCATAGCGGAAAGACCGGCGGCAACCCCTATCATATTGGCCTCGGCAACCCCTACATTCACAATCTGCTCAGGTAGCTCTTGGGCAAAGCGGCGGGCACCGGAGGCAAGCATCAAATCGGCATCCAAAAGGACTATTCTGGGATCCTTAGCGGCATATTCCAGCAACAGGTCGATGTAGGTTTCCCGCATCCATCGGTCCTCTTTGACCAGGTTGTAAGTTTGGCATACTGCACTCATGTTACGCGCCCTCCTCTTCCAGCTGTGCAACAGCCTTTTTCCACATATCTTCGGTAATTTGCATATTGTGGGAGCTCACCAAACCTTCGCAGAAATAAGCGCCTTTTCCCTTGGTTGTATTGAGCAGGATCATGGATGGCTTGCCCTTCATGCTTTGGGCTTGGCTGATGGCATAGAGTATAGCGCCAATATCGTGGCCGTCGATGGACTGGACATGCCAGCCAAAGGAACGCCATTTGTCATCCAGCGGCTCCAGAGGGTTAATCTCCTGGGTATACCCGTCCAGCTGCAGCTTGTTGTAGTCGGTAAAGGCAATGAGGTTGTCGAGGTTTTTTCCCCCTGCAAACATTGCTGCTTCCCAGATCTGCCCTTCGTTGCTTTCGCCGTCGCCAATAATGGTGTATATGTAGCTGGGCAGCTTATCCATCTTTGCGCCCAGAGCCATACCCACAGCTACAGAGAACCCTTGCCCCAGGGATCCGGTGGTCATGTCTATGCCCGGGGTTTTTTGCATATCGCAGTGGCTGGGCAGGGTGGTGTTGGGGCGGTTTAGGGTATCCAGCAAGGATAGGGGAATAAACCCTTTCAGCGCCAGTGTGGCGTAAAGCGCCGGGCCACCGTGGCCTTTTGAGAGTATCAGCCGGTCCCGTTCCTGCCACTTGGGGTTTTGGGGATCCACCTTCATAACGTCAAAATAGAGGGCGGATAAAACCTCGCAGATAGAGAGGCAGCCACCGATATGACCCACACCAAGTTCACCGATTTCTTTTATGGTGAGCTTGCGAATCTCATTGGCCTGTGATTGTAAATAGGCTATTTTTTTATGCACCACTTAAACCTCCTTTATAAAATGGATTGCAGCAGGGCGGTTACTGTTTGTTTGTTCATCTCTGCAGGGCTTAGGTGAATAATTGCAGCCTCCAGCCCCACATCTGCTATCCTGTCAATGTCCTCTTGGGTAACACCTGCTTGGCTGAGTTTGGTGCGCATACCCAGCTGCTGCATCAGGGTTTGGATGCCGTCGGCAAGGGAGGGGATGTCGTCAAAGCCCAGGTGCTGTGCAAGAAGCTGCATCTTCTCCGCTTTTTTCTCACCGCTCAGGCGTATAAAAGCGGGTAGGGTAATGGCGCAGGATTCCCCATGGCTCATGCCAAAGTCCACTGTTAAGGGGAAGCTGAGAGCATGTGCGCCGGTTGTTCTGGTTTGGCTGAAGGCCACGCCGGCAAGGACGCTGGCCAGACTCATGGCCTGCCTTGCTTGGGCATGGGACGGGTTTTCATAGGCGGTTTTGATGTTCTCTAGAATCAGCTTCATAGCGCCCATGGCAACCATATCGCAGATGGGCTGGGAATCTTTGTTCCAGTAGGCCTCAATTGCGTGGCAGAAGGCATCCATACCGGTGACTGCGGTGACTGCTGGCGGCATGGTGTGGGTGAGGGTGCTATCCACCAGGGCTATATCCGGCCAGAACAAACCGTTGACCATAGGCACCTTTTTACCGGTTTTTTTGTTGGTATATACCCCCACATTGGTGACCTCGCTGCCGGTTCCGGCGGTGGTGGGGATGCAGATGAGCTGGGTGGTGCGGATTTCCAGCTGTTTGGAGCCGCCGCCGTAATACTCGTAGATGCTGCCGGGATTGGTGACAAGGCAGGAAACGATTTTTGCCACATCCAAAGAGCTGCCGCCCCCTAGGCCGATAACACAGTCTGCCTTTGCTTCTCTGGCAACCTTGGCTGCGCTGTCTACACTGTCGCAGCTGGGATTGGGTTCAATATCGCTGAAATAATGGACGGTTTTGCCCTTTAAACCATCCCCAACCTTTTGGGCAACACCGTTGTTGTATAGGAATGGATCGGAAATAATGAAGATGGTTTCGCCCCGCACCATATCCCCGGCCTGAAAGGCGGCACCACTTTCACAGACAATTTTTGTTGGCATTAAGAACTGAAAAGCACTGTTCATAACACATCTCCTTGACTATACTCTATACGCTTTTAATTAATTGACCTATCCCGTGGGTGAT
>CAYNCW010000056.1:0-11279 GCA_964395635.1 uncultured Oscillospiraceae bacterium | reverse complement strand
GCGATTCTTAGTCAAGGGGTTATTTCATAGGGCCAGTCGTTGATACCGCCAAAATCGTAGACATTGGTGTACCCCATCTCCAAAAGACTGTTGGCAGCCAGCTGGCTGCGGCGGCCACTGCGACAATACACTAAGATAAGGGCATCTTTTTCCGGCAGGTTGGTTTCTGCCTGGGTGGCAATTTGGTTGTCGGGAATCAGCAGTGCACCGGGGATATGCCCTTGGTCATATTCCTCCTGTGTGCGGACATCCAAAACAACCGGTTGTGCTGGCTGCTTCAGCAGTTCTTTGGCTTGTTGGGGGGTAATTTTTTTATAGGTGGGTGCAGGAGAAGGGTCAGCGTCGCTGTTTTGTATCAGCTCAACGGCATAGCGCAGCCTTTTTTCATCCATAGCACCCATGGATCCGGTAATGATATTGCCCGCTGGGTCAATAAAGTAGGTGGTGGGTATGGAACGAACCCCGTAGGTGATGGCTGCTTGCTGGGTGGTATCGTAATAGACCGGAAAGGTAAAGCCTTGTTGGGCGATAAATTGGGCACCCTTTTCTTTGGTTTCTCGTCCACCGTCCACCAAATCCACCATAATAAAGGTTACCTCATCTCCTAGCTCTTCATATACCCGTTGAAAGTCCGGCATTTCCGCTTTACAGGGCGGACACCAGCTGGCCCAGAAGTTCAGCACAATGGGTTTGCCAATAAAATCGGATAGTTGCACCATCACACCATCGGCAGTTTCTATCTGAAAATCCGGCGCAGGTATGGGTTGGGGCTCTTGATTCTCCTGCGAGGAAGCAGCCGGTTGGTTATTTGAGGCCTCGTTTGTAGGAGCGGGAAGCTCCACCCGGTTTTTCAATACAGAATAGGCAAGCATACTGCCTGCTAAAAATAGTCCGAAAATCAAAATCCCAATGATGAGTTTGGTAGTATTGTTCATAAAAGTCTCCTTATAGCGAGATGTACATGTGTTAAAACAAGTATACGGTGTTGCGGATCGGGTATTTAATTGGGTCACTGCGTATCAAAGTATTTTTTTGCTATACTTATGAAAAAGGGAATAGCAGCAAGAAGTACAGCACCCACAATCAGAGTAGATAGTATTACTTCTATCACCCCTAAATGCCTGCTTATAGCATTATACAGCAGTATTGTGTGAAAGGGTAGTATCAAGAAACACCCAGTAAACACACCGGGACAATATTTTTTATATTGAATTGTAAGAACCAGGTGGGGTGCAATTGCATTGATAAGCATAGCGCCAACAAAGCCCACAAATGTATAGGCAAAATATAGGTTGTTGGGGAAGAGGGCATACAACCCTGCTGCCAAATAGCCCAAAATTGTAATCCCTAACACAGCAAATAGAAAGTGTTCCTTTTTGAGAAACCAATTAGTATTAGGCATGGTTTTGGCTCTCCATTCAGTTAGCCAAAGTGCTTCTTCAATAGTATGCAGTGTAAGGCAAAGCATAAAAATTACGGGTTCCATTTCATTACCCCTATAAATGTATCTGTGGGCTGGCAGGATTCCTGTAGGGAATAGCCTGCCTCATTTATGATACGAATAGTATAGCATACCCACACCAACATGTCATTCATTGAATTGCTTTGTGAAAAGAAAAGTGCCTTTGAACCATGGTTCAAAGGCACTTTTCTTTATCGTTTATGCTCAGGTGCTTTAAAGCCCTCTCCTATAACTTCGGTGGCTTCCAGCGCCACAAGGAAAGCAGAGGCATCAATATTGTGCACCAGCTTTTTTAACAGGTAGTATTGGTTTTTGCGCACCGCACAGACCAAAACCGGACGCTCCTGGCCGGTGTAGCCTCCTTTAGCAGAAAGCAGGGTACAACCTCTGTCCAGCTCCCGTACAATAGAATCGGATATTTCCTGATTTTTTTGGGAAATAATCATCAGCATCTTCCCGGTATCCAAACCATAGAGGATACTGTCGATGATACGGGAACAGGTAAACAGGCTTATCAGGGCAAACAGTGCGCTTTCCACATTGCGGTAAACCACTACGGCGGTAAGCAGCACTAAAAAATCCAGGAAGAGGATCAGCTTACCAGGGGAGTAGTCAGGGCGGCGCAATTGGATAAGCCGCATAATAATATCCACCCCACCGGTGGTGGAGGCACGCATAAATACAATGGCAAGCCCTGCTCCTGTAAGCACGCCGCCATACAAAGCAGCCAATATAGTTTCACCATGATACGCGGGTACTACCCGGCCCACAAGCTCAATCATAAGGGTGGAAATACCTACAGTGGTTAGGGTTTTTAAGGTAAAGTATTTGCCCAGAAAAAAGAAGGCAAGCACCAACAATGGAATATTAATAGCCAGAGACACCATGGATATTGGCAGATCGGTAAGGTAGTTTATCAGAATGGATAAACCGGTTACGCCACCGGGTGCTATGTTGTTTGGCGCATCGAATACCTGTGTGCTGACTGCCATAAGGGTGCAGCCCACCACATAATACCCAATATCTATACTCCATTCTTTGGCATACTTTACGCCAGTGCTCATTGACAGGTCACTCCTTGTGGTTGTTGAGGGTGTCAAACAATGCAAACAGCTGGGCAAGGCGTTGGGTTTCTCCCTTGAGATATAGGTAACCGAACAGTGCTTCGATAGCTGTGGCTTTTCGGTATTGATCCGGGGTGCAGCTTTTGGGCACCTTTGAGGTGTTTGCATTGCGTCCCCGCATTAGTATGCTTCGTTCGTCATCGGTTAATACCGATTCCAATGGGAAAAAAGCTTCTGCCTGAGCACTGGCTTTTACCTGCTGAACTGCCAGTTGGTGCAGTTTGTTGGCGGGCATACTGCCTTTTTGCAGCAGCCGCTCGCGAACCAGCAGCTCAAACACACCATCTCCGATAAAGGCAAGTGTTACAGGGCTCAGCAGCCTGGGATCACCGTTAAATAAGGATAGGTTTTGAATGCGAATGTCACCTCCTGCAAGGATGGTTGTCCTAAAGGTGTTTGGTATAGGGCTGTGTTAACGCAGATAATCGAACTCAAAGCCCAAAATACGCACTGTGTCGTCTTCCTGTATACCCAGTTCCTCCAGCTTGTCGATTATGCCGGATTGGCGAAGAACCCGCTGGAAATACTGTAGCGACTCGTAATCCTCCATGTTCACCGATGCCAAAACCTGCTCCAGCCAGGGGGCATCCACCTGGTATGCGCCATCCTCTATTGTTATAGTAAAGGCGTTCTTTTGTTGCTCTACGGCAAACTGCTCGGTTAGCGGTTCTGGCTCGTATTCTTTAATGGGAGGCAGGGTATCCATCATGGCAGAAACAGCGTTGATGAGATCCTGTACGCCCTGGCGAGTTGCAGCGGAAATGGGGAAGAACCGCAGACCCAATCCCTCAATATAGGCCCGGAAGGATTCCACCACGGCGCTGTCGGCCATATCGCATTTGTTGCCAGCAACCAGTAGCGGCCGTTGGGACAGATCCGCGCTGAACTCCTTGAGCTCGCCGGTTATAATTTCATAGTCCTGGATGGGGTCGCGGCCCTCAATGCCGGATACATCCACCACATGGACAAGCAGGCGGCAACGATCAACATGGCGGAGAAAATCGTGGCCCAAGCCAACCCCTTGGCTGGCACCTTGGATCAGTCCGGGGATATCTGCCATGACAAAGGATTTCTCCTCATCCACCCGAACAACCCCCAAAACTGGGGAAAGGGTGGTGAAATGGTAATTGGCTATTTCGGGTTTGGCCTCGCTTACCACCGAAATTAAGGTGGATTTGCCCACATTGGGGAAACCCACCAGCCCCACATCGGCCAATAGCTTTAGCTCTAAGGTTAGCTCAAAGCCTTCACCGGGAAGGCCGGGCTTGGCAAACCGGGGAATCTGCCGGGTAGGTGTGGCAAAGTGCTGGTTGCCCCATCCGCCTTTTCCACCCTTGGCAATGACTACCGGGTCTTTGCCGGATACGTCCGCCAAGATACGGCCGGTTTGGGCGTCCTTCACCAGAGTGCCTTTGGGTACCTTGATAACAAGATTTTGCCCAGATTTACCCGAGCAGTTTTTGCCCCGGCCGGGCTCGCCGTTTTGGGCGGCATATTTGCGCTTATAGCGAAAATCCGCCAGGGTGGAGAGGTGGTTGTCCGCAACAAACAGCACATCGCCGCCTTTGCCACCATCGCCACCATCCGGCCCGCCAGCGGCCACATATTTTTCCCGGTGGAAAGAGACTGCGCCGGCGCCTCCATCTCCTGCCCGAACCTTTATTTTGGCTATATCAATAAACATTGGGTCCTCCATATTCCTACTTTACCGCAAAAGCGGTTGTGTCGGCTTGTTATTTCTACAAGCCAATATGCTATCCAATGGCAGTGTGTGCAATTTGAAAGCATTTATGAGATGCCAGAGACGCCGCTTTTTCCTCAAAGAAAAGCAATGCCCTGAGCATAACTACTCAGGGCGCTGCATCATCACTATTTGTAAACTACTGCGCCGGGTAGATGGACACCTTTTTGCGGTCCTTGCCCAAACGCTCGAAGCGGACGGTGCCGTCGGCCAAAGCAAAGAGGGTGTCGTCCTTGCCCTTACCTACATTGGTACCGGGATGAATCTTGGTGCCTCTTTGGCGAACCAAAATGTTACCTGCCAATACAAACTGACCATCGGCCCGTTTGGCGCCCAGACGTTTGGATTCAGAGTCACGACCGTTCTTGGTGGAACCCATTCCCTTTTTGTGGGCAAAAAATTGCAATGAAAGCTTTAACATGTATCTTACACCTCCATTTTGGTTAAATGAATTGTCTTTGGATAATCTTCCGAAAGATAACTAAGATGCAGCCATAATGCTGCGAGAAAATCCCGGGCAGCCTGGGGACAGTCCAGGGGCAGCCAAAAAGCCACCTTGTTTTCCTCCACATCCGCTTTGGCGGGTACTTCCAATATCTCGGTGATACCGTTGACCGTAAGCAGAAGGGCGGAGTTTACAGCAGTAGATAGATTGTCCTTTGCTGAGCTAGAGTATCCTGCATGCCCTGAAATTTCAATACCTACAACCCCTTTTTCCGGGGCTGTCTTAAAAATGGCCCGAATCATGGCTTAGGCCTGAATGGATTCGATTTGCACCTTGGTGTAAGGCTGGCGATGGCCCATCTTGCGCTTGGAATCCTTTTTTGGACGGTAGGTAAAGACGGTAATTTTCTTTGCCTTGCCATTTTTAATGGCCTTAGCGGTTACTGTAGCGCCGGCAACGGTGGGAGCACCCACAACAACGCCGTCGTCTTTGCCTACAACCAGCACCTTGTCAAAGGTAACTGCGGCTTCTGGCTGAACATCCAGCTTTTCGATAAACAGCACATCGCCTTCGGCAACGCGATACTGTTTGCCGCCTGTTTCAATTACTGCATACATTCTGTTTCATCCTCTTTCCTTGAGTCTCGCTGCGTTCAGGTGGCGCTTTGGGCGCACTTATACCCGGAGCATGCGGCAAAATTCATATTACCACAAACTGTAGCGCTTGTCAACAAAATGCCGGGATTCTCACACCAATTACGCTAAAACCCTTGGGGTTTTACGGCCTCCAGCACAAAATTTTTGCACTGAATATCCTCATAGCGCTCTATATGCTCCATAAGCAGCGGCTGAATATGGGGATACGCTGCCTTTGCTCCCTCATAGATTGCCCGGATCACAAGGTCTAAATACGGCTGATCCTGGCAGAGTATGTAGGCACAGGGAATCAGTCCTTCCCCCACAGTTTTGCCAATACGGACCATTATCTCCCCGGTCTCAAGCTTTTTGTTCATTGCAAAACCAAATAGTTTGTATTGGGGGTCAATGGTGCGGATGTACAGTGTACATGCCTCTAAAAATTCATCGTACAGCCGGGGGTTAAGGGCCATAGCCTGCTGGGTTTCTGGGGAAAGAAAGGCTTTTGTATATGCTGCCAGCACAGTTTTTTTGTTGGAGCCTTGGTTGGATACAAAGCTGGACAGACTCAGCAGCACCCAGATAAATTTATCCATGGTGCGGGTTTGTTTTTTATCCGCAAAGCTGTATCGGGCGTTCCACCAGGCAATGGCAGACTGGATGCGGGGGTCGTCCTTTGATTCCAGGCTTTGCAGCTGGGTTAAGCGGTCTAACGGCTGCTCCAGTTCACTGATTTGCGCCAATTTTCCATCAATTTGATCCATCCCCAAACTCCTTTTCGCTATAGTGTGCCATGCAGGTTTGTGTATGCAGTATACCATATATGAGAATCGAAAGACAAGGTGGTAGCAAAGCAAAAGCTTTGGGTGCTGTTTGTGTACCCAAAGCCTTTAAGTAAGTATTTATTCTTCCCAGTTGTGCCACACGTTCTGCACATCGTCATTGTCTTCCAACAAATCCAGCAGTTTCTCCATTTTAACCTTAGCGTCATCTTCCAGCCGGGTATAGGTGGAAGGGATGTTCTCCACTTCGGCAGAAGCAAAGCTGTAGCCTTTGGCTTCCATGGCATCCCGCACCTTGCTCAGCTCGGTGGGATCGGTGAAGATCTCTACTGCTTCGGTTTCAATATTGAAATCAATAGCACCGGATTCCAGACAGTCTTCCATCACCTTGTCTTCATCCAAGCCATTGTTTTCTATAATGATAACCCCTTTTTGGGCAAATAAAAAGCCTACACAGCCAGTTTGGCCCAGATTGCCGCCGTACTTATCGAAGTAGTGGCGCAGATCACCTGCGGTGCGGTTGCGGTTGTCTGTAAGACATTCCACTATAACAGCAACGCCGTTGGGGCCGTAACCTTCGTAAGTAATGGATTCATAGTTATTGGAATCCCTGTCGCCAGCCTTTTTAATAGCCCGTTCAATATTGTCGTTGGGTACATTAAGGGATTTTGCTTTGGCTATCAAATCCTTGAGTTTTCCGTTGGATGCAGGATCGGCGCCGCCTTCCCGCACAGCAACAGCCATCTCTCTGCCAATTTTGGTAAAGATTTTGGCGCGCTGGCTGTCGGTTTTTTCCTTTTTGCGCTTAATGGTGCTCCATTTGGAATGTCCGGACATTGGTTAAAACTCCTTTTATTACAATCTATATGTGGGTACAGGTACAGCCGATGGACCGGCTGTACCTTTTTTGGGCAAAGATATGGCTAGTTGCGGAACTGGATAGGCGGGGGAGAATCTTGATCGTTTTGGCGCAGTTGATCCAGCCAGCTGGGGGCTTCACTGGAAGATTGGGGCGGGTTGTTTCTCTGGGGAGGAGCGCTTTCCTGCTTGGAGGCTTCTGGCGCAACAAAGATAACCACGTCCTGTTTGGGGCTAAACTCCGCTTCTGCTTCGGGTGTGGTGCTGATAACCGTTCCCGGCTCTGCTTGGGAATCATATTTGGTGAAAAAGGTTGCGTTAATAGAGGGATCCAGGGTATTCAGCAGTTCTTTGGCAGCATCCTGGGTAAGCCCGGTGAGATCCGGCATTTTTAGTACCAATGGCCCCTTGCTCACCGTTAGAGTGATAACGCCATCTTCGGGTATGGGTGTACCTTCCAAGGGCTGCTGCAAATATACGGTTCCTATCGGCCAATCCTCGGAATGCTCTTCTTTAACCTTAAAGGAAAATCGATCGGTATATTCTGGGTTGGACTGGAGATCCTCCAAGCGTTTGCCAAAGAATTTGGGCACCAGCTTTAGCTCCTCTGTGGGAAGCTGTGGGGAGGTTGTGGGCTGCTGGGTATCAGTTTGGGAGGTGGAAGGCTGATTGGGAGCCAGCGACGGGTAGACTACCTTCATAAAGGCGGCAATCAAGCCAGCCAAGACGATAACAGTCAACAATAGCGCTAAAACAACATATTTGGCAGACACGCCTTTTTCCTCCCTGTCTTGTTTATTTGTTTCCTTCTGGGAAGTGCTGCTTGCCGGAGTGTCAGATAGATGCAAGGGCATCGACCTATCCGGACGGGTAACCTTGTTGAGATCATAGACAGTGGTGTTGCCCCGTCCGGTTTGCGCAAGCTGGGTTTGCAGTGTAGCTACAGTTTGTGTGCGGCTTTCGGTGACTACATGCATAGCATCCATAACCGCATCACCCATATACTTGGGCAGCCCCATCACCAGATCTGCCAAGGGCTGTAAGGGGCGACCACTGCCAATCAAGGTGGA
The DNA here is from genome assembly GCA_964395635.1 of uncultured Oscillospiraceae bacterium. Taxonomy (GTDB): domain Bacteria; phylum Bacillota; class Clostridia; order Oscillospirales; family Ruminococcaceae; genus WRAV01. The sequence goes on along the minus strand of CAYNCW010000056.1, from coordinate 3,162 downwards.
TTTTGGGGGGACTACACCGGACATTGTGCGGTAGAGCAGTGCGCCCAAAGCATACACATCGGTCCAGCTGCCTTGCCAGCCGCTGGGGGAATACTGCTCCGGTGCACTGTATCCGCTAAACAGCTCGGCCTGTAGCTCGCTGCCTGCGGTGCGGGTAGCCGCCAGGGCAAAATGCCACAGATACAGCTGGTTATCTTTGCCGATGTAAACGGTATAGGGGCAGATACCCCGGTGAATCTGGCCTGTGCTGTGAATGTTGGAAATGGTGCTCAGCAGAGGGGTGAATAGCTGGGCTGTCTCTCCCGGAGAGAGTTGACCGCCTTGCTGTTGCAAATAGGTTTCCAAGGGAATTGCGTCAATATCCTGGTAAACTGCGTAAATGGTGTTGTTTTGACTGAATACGTTTTCTATGGGTATGAGAGGCTCGGTAGCTGCCAGACGTTTTACCTCGTTGCAGGTATCCAAAAAGTCTGACATGTGGGCTTTGTATTGAGCGCCGTATCCTTGCACCGGCAGGATATTGCCGGTTTCCTCGCCCCGCTGGGCGATGGAATGAGGAAAATACTCATGAATCCACACCGTTTTGGACAAACTGTTATCGTAGCCTACATAGCGGGCACCCTCACCGTTTTTGTGTACCAAACGCCCTACCAGGTAGCGGGAGTTTAGCACTGTGCCCGGCTTTATGTAATTGGCATCGTAGCCCAAATTTGCATCATATCCACAATGGGAACAGACCGTATCGCCTTCCAAAGGCGCCATACAGCCCATACATAGCTTTGCTGTTGCCTTGGTCATGGGAAAAAAACCACCTTCCAAACTCGTTTGCATTCCAAGGTCAATGACTGCCACCTTACATAATATATGTTTTTTTCTTAACTTTCAAGCCTAAAATTCTGTATAGTAAATCTGGAAATGGAGAGAGTAGTATTTTCTATTTTAATTGACCATATTTTGTATAAAAATATCTATTTTTTTGTTTTACCGGTAAGCAGCAAAAGAAGCACCGCTGCCATGAGCACTGTGTAGCCCACTATCATGGGTGCTGCACTTCGTCCGTTTCCCTGGGGGGATATGCGAACAATCTGGGGGATATACTCGGACAGCGAGGGCTGTTCCGGCAAGGAGGACCGTGAAGAAGCAGCAGATGAGCCGGAAAATTTTGCAGATGATACAGTTGTTTTGGGTTTTGCAGCACTTTTTGACGATCTGTCGGCAGATACAATTGAGGTAACCTCTCCTACAAATTTGGGGGCGGAGACGGCGGTGCTTGTAGTTTTGGAGGATGCTTTTTTGGAGGAAGATGCTTTTTTGGAGCTGGAGGATATGCTGCTCTCCTCTTGAGAGGGGGTGGAGGAAGAGGGAGCCTCTGAAACAAGGGGCTCGGGTATTCCCAGCACAATCCTGCTGCCAGAAAAGGAGACCTGGCGCAATATGGTGCGCATACCGGTGGGTGGCTTTGCCTGATAAACCGCTCCGTTGCTTTTTACCACATCCAGGTAGGAAAAGTCATTGATTTCCACCACTACCGATTCGGCACTGGATGGAAGGCTGCCGCTAAACTCCTCGTAGACATATTGGGCAGTTACCGTCACCTTTTGCCGGGTCATATCCACCTTGTTACGGGACTGTCCCGCAGATGCATATACATTTAACCCATACCCCAGAAGGCTTCCGGCGCCGCTGTTAGCCGGGGCGGTGCGATAATACGCTTCGGTGGATTGGAGGCGCTGTAGACTGCCGCTGATGTAGCTGTAAAGTGTGCCGTCCTGACTCAGTAATAGGGGATACAAAGGCTGGGTATAGATATGTGCCATATTGGGGGTGGGCATACCTGCTGTATAGGTGCCAGGTTGGCCAGGAAGCTCGGACACAAAGGTGCCCAGCCAGGTGTAAAGCTGCACGGTAACAGTGTCTGCCCCCTGAATCCGGTAGGAGGCACTGGCTACCGGTCGGCTGGTGTTGGCGAAGGTAAAAGCCAAAGGCCCGGTGGCATTTTGCACATCCTGGGGGATCTGGCTGTTTCCCACAGGTTGCAGATTGTTGTAGTACTTAATGGTGTTGTTGTCCATATCCTGCATGTTGTCCACATAACTGTCGGCAGTTGTGGAAAGACACAGCAGGCTAACGGCTGTAGCAAGTGATGCCAAAAAGAGTAGCGGTCTCACAGTGATGTCACGTCCTTTTTATCGAAATACATAATTCGACAATATTCGACTTCTACCACCGATTATAAAATGCCAGCAGGAGAATTGCAAGGTAATATATACCAATTTTTATGGTAAAAACCCTGTGATTTTTCGTACAACAACACTGGCGGCAATCAGCCCCGCCACCGACGGAACAAAGGAGATGCTGCCGGGTGTTTGCCGCTTTTGATGAATGCCCGGATCTTCTGAAAGGGAAGGGGCGGGAACCATAGCGGGCTCGGTGGAATAGACCACCTCCAGCTTATCAATTCCCTTGCGGCGCAGCTCTCGGCGCATCACCCGGCACAGGGGGCAGGTATCGGTTTCATACAGATCCCCCACCACAAACCGGGTTGGATCCAGCTTGTTTCCGGCGCCCATAACGCTGATAATGGGGATATTTTTTTGGGCAGCATACTCCACCAAAGCCAGTTTTGCAGTGACAGTATCCACAGCATCTACAATATAGTCTAGCGTTCCATCTAAAATGGTTGTTATGGTATCGGGTAGCACAAAGGCCCCCACAGGATCTACTTGAATGTGGGGGTTTATTTCGATAAGTCGCTGGGCCATTACCTCCACCTTAGGCTGACCGACTGTTTTGGTCGTGGCGTGAATTTGACGGTTGATATTGCTTTGTGCCACTGTATCGTCGTCTATCAGCAGTAAACTGCCAACGCCGCTGCGGGCCAAAGCTTCGGCTGTGAAAGACCCCACACCGCCAACCCCCACCACCGCCACACGGGTATTGGCCAGACGTTCCATAGCCTGGGGACCTAGCAGCAGCTGGGTTCGCATAAATTGATTTTGCATAAAACAGGAAAGCCTCCTTGAAAGGGTATGTACTTGTTGTATTGTACACTGCTCGCAACAACAATACAATACGAGTGCCAATGGCCAGTTAAATGAAAGTAAGTGGCGGTAAATGGGTATAAATTTTTAAGAGTTTGGAAAAAAGCCATAGTTATGAAGA
>CAYNCW010000055.1:0-11352 GCA_964395635.1 uncultured Oscillospiraceae bacterium | reverse complement strand
GTAAATGACAAAATGAAAAAAATACTATAAATTACTTTATAAGTTATAATGTGTTTTGGCCTTACGCTAACTTCATTTGCCAAATCTAAAAAGGCTGAATCAGATTCTATGCAAAGTGCTGTAGATACTTATAGTACAGAAGAGCTGAATGAAATTATGGAATCCCTGGAAAACGGTGAATCTATACGTTTAACAGAGGAAATTATAATTGACGGAGAATCAGTAGTAGTAGATACTGTAATTACAGCATATGACGAACCACAAAGTCAATCTAGAGTTGCATTTGCTGCACCAAGATGGCAAAAAATTAGGACATATAACATAAGCAGGAATTTTAGAGCAAATACGTATTTTGCCTTTAGGACAGCTTTTGCTACATTTTTGGGAGCTTATGGAATAGCTGGTTGGGCTATAGATGTGATTGTAGGCTATGCTGATTTTTGCTATGAAGTTCCTATAACAACATATAATACTAGCATTAAAAGAGAAGTGTGGGGCTATACAAATCAATTAAACTACACTGCTAACGTAGATTATCATTATATGAATGGACAATATATTACAAAAATGGATTATAGAAATTAATTCACTTTGAAATTGCAATACCCGCAGGTGGCACTTATTGAGACGAAAGTAAGGGGATAGACATGGTGCAGGTGCTTTTTTCACCGCTGATGTGTGTATTGTATGGAATTGTAGCGGTACAGAATATTGTTATGCTTTTCTATCGCTATGTAAACAAACGGTATTTGCAGGGATGTATTGCGGGGAATCTTACCGGCGTTTTGCTGTTGTTTACCATGACAAGGCAAAATCACCAGCAATTACCTACAAGTACAATAGTACTGCAGATGATATTTGCGTTTTCGCTTTCGGCTATCACCATAGGGAACTATGCTTTTATAATGCGTACTAAGCAACCGCCTGGAAGTGAAGTTTATCTTGCAGCACTGGTTGTGCTAGTGGTTGAAGGATTGCTTGCTTTGATTGCTATAGGAATATCCCCAGGCTAACATTTCTTGTAAACCAAATGCCTCCCGTGAAAAATCGGGAGGCATTTGGTTTATCCAAAGAATTGGTTGGCGATATGCACGCTTTCCATGGCGTCGCGGGCGTAGTGCTGGGCGCCTACAAACTGGGCGTATTCCGGGTTGAGCACTGCGCCGCCTACAAAAAAGGTGCAGGGCAGGCCCTCTTTTTGGGTGGCGGCAATGGTATCCTTCATACTGCTGACTGTGGTGGTCATCAAAGCACTGAGTCCCGCCAGGCGAATATTCTCCCGGCTGATGGTTTCCACCACCTGCTCCACCGGTACATCCTTGCCTAGATCCACTACATCGTAGCCGTAGTTTTCCAGCATCATCCGCACAATGTTTTTGCCGATATCGTGGATATCCCCCTGGACGGTGGCCAGCAGCACCTTGCCCCGGCTTTCCCGTTTGGTGCCCTGTGCCTCCATGTAGGATTTGATAACCACAAAGCCCTTTTGCACTGCCCCGGCAGACTGCATTAGCTGGGGTAAGAACAATTCGCCTTTTTCAAAGCGGCTGCCCACCTTATTCAGCGCTGGGACAAATTCCTGGTCGATAATCTCCAGTGGCGGTACAGTTTGCAAAAGCTCTGTAACCTTGTCTGCTGCTTGCTCCTTGCGGCCTTGGAGGATGATTTCTTCCAGAGTTAGGTTGCTGTTCCCAGAAGTAGTGGGAGCAGAGGTGGGTTGTTGGTTTGCGTACCGGGCAATATAGTGTTCTGCGTCGCTGTCCTCCCCGCTGAGCACCCGGTAGCTGTCCACCACTTCCCGGTATTTGGCTGAGAGGGGGTTGAGGATGGGGGCATCCAATCCTGCGCCGAAGGCTGCCGCCAAAAAGGTGGCGTTAAGCAGTTCCCGCTGGGGCAGACCAAAGGATACATTGCTGACACCCAACACGGTTTTTAGTCCCAGCTGGGATTTTACCAGCTTGATGGCCTCCAAGGTTTCCCGCACTTGCTCCTGCTGGGCAGAGGCGGTGAGCACCAGGCAGTCGATAAGCAGATCCTGGCGGGGGATGCCGTAGGATAGGGCGGTTTCCAGCATCCGTCGGGCAATCTCCAGCCGGCCTTGGGCGGTGGGGGGAATGCCCTCCTCGTCCAAGGTAAGCCCCACCACCAGAGCACCGTATTTTTTGGCTATGGGGAAAATTTTTTCCATAACCTCCCGCTTGCCGTTAACTGAGTTGATAATGGGCTTGCCGTTGCATATCCGCACCCCGGCTTCGATTGCGGCGGGGTCGGAACTGTCCACCTGTAGGGGGAGGTTGACCACACCCTGCACCTCCCGGATAACCCGGGCCAGCATCTGGGGCTCGTCCAGTTCCGGCAGACCCACATTTACGTCCAAAGCATCGCAGCCGGCTTGGGCTTGGTCGATGGCTTCGCTTATAAGATAGGCGATATCCCCGCTGCGCAGGGCTTCCTTCAGCTTCTTTTTTCCGGTGGGGTTTATTCGCTCGCCGATTACTGTAATGCCGTTATCCAGCACCGCTGTTTTGGTGCCGGAGGTGCAGGCGGTGATAAGCTTGGGTGTGGTGACAGTTGGGGTTACCCCATGTAAGGCTTCCTTGAGATGGCGGATATACTCTGGGGTGGTGCCACAACAGCCCCCCACCAGCGCAACACCCATCTCCACCATTTCCAGAACCTGGGCGGCGTATTCCTTGGGGCCGATATCGTAGACAGCTTGCCCACACCCCATCTTGGGCAGCCCCGCATTGGCCTGCACCACCACCGGCACAGTGCTGTAACGAAGAATTTCTGCCACAATGGGCATTAGATCCTTTGGCCCCAGGGAACAGTTGACACCCAGGGCATCCACCCCAAGACCCAGCAGGGTGACCACTGCAGTGAGGGGATCGCAGCCCACAAAGGTGCGGCCGTCCTCCTGGAAGGTGAGGGTGGCAATGACCGGCAGGGAGGAGTTCTCTTTAGCTGCCAGCACAGCCGCCTTTACCTCGTAGATATCCGAACAGGTTTCGATAAGCACCAGGTCGGCACCAGCGGCAGCACCGGCTACAATCTGGCGTTTGGCAATATCGTAGGCACGCTGAAAGCTGATGGTGCCCATGGGCTCCATGAGTTGGCCCAAGGGGCCCATATCCAGAGCTACATATTTGGCACCGGAGGCTTTGGCACAGTGTACCCCCGCTGTGATTACCTCCTCCACCGAGTAGGTGTCCGGGAGTTTTAGCTCGTTGGCCTGAAAGGTGTTGGTGATAATGATATCGGTGCCTGCAGCAACATATTCGGCGTGGATACCGGTGACCACCTCCGGGTGGGTGATATTCATAAATTCCGGCGTTCCTCCAGGGGCAAGACCCCGCTGTTGGAGCATGGTACCCATGGCGCCGTCAAAGAGCAGAATACTATCCTTAGTCAACTTTTGCAGATCCACAATGCACACCATCCTTTTTAAATCGACAGGTTTTGGCCAGGCTACAGCTGTCGCAGCTGCGGCGTTTTGGGGGGATTGCCGCATCCTGGGGCAATAGCCCCAAAAAGGCGGTAACCGATTTGCGGGGGGTGAGAATGCACCGGTCGGTGCAGCTTAGGCCGATGGTTCGCCCGGCCGAGAGTAGATTCAAGAGGATAGGCTGGACGGAAAGGGGCAAATCCCCGTATCCGGGGCTAAAGCGGAAGTTTGTTTTTAGCCCCCGGGCCGCTGCGGCAGCGGCAATCTCCGCTTCGGCTTGGTCGCAGACCTCCTCGATAAGCTGGGTGGCAGCTGCATCCAGCAGCAAAGCGTAGGTGAGGTCGGTGTATTCGTAGCGGCGGATGGCCTGCTCCAGCTGGACCCCCAAGGTTGCGGCCATGGCAGCGGTTTCCACCGCTGGGGAGAGATGTGCCCGGATAGCATCCCCTTCCAGCACCAGGTTGGTGCCGGTGAGAAGAATGCCCTGCTCCAGTTCCTCTACCCCAAACAGCTTATGGGTTTGGGCAGGTCGGCTAAGGGCCCGGCATTCCTCCATAGCTTGGTGGATCTGGGCATCCAGCTCGGGGGAGAGAACTTGATCCTTGTAACCCAGATAGCGGAGCACCTCCGCTTTAGCTGTGTTCATAGCTTACACCCTTCCCAGCCGCTCCATACAGATGCGGGCGATGTCCGGCTGGTTCATTGTATAAATGTGTACGCCGTCTACACCGTTTTTAATGAGATCCAAGGCCTGATCGGCGGCGTGCTGGATGCCCGCAGCCCGCAGATCCTCGGGGGAATGCTCGTATTTGTGGAGCAGGCGGATGATTTTGGCAGGCAGGGATGCACCGCACATAAAGATCATCCGCTCGATCTGCTTGCGACCCAATATGGGCATGACTCCGGCGGAGATGGGCAGCTTGATGCCGTTGGCTCTGGCTTGCTCCAAAAAGCGGTAGAACATGTCGTTGTCAAAAAACAGCTGGGTTACCAAAAAGTCGGCACCTGCTTCCTGCTTCAGCCGCAGGTGAACCAAAGAATCGGTCATATAGTCGCAGTCGATATGGGCTTCGGGGTAGCAAGCAGCGCCGATGCACATATCTGGTGCTTGGCTGCGGATATCCTGGATAAGATCCTGGGAATAGCGGTAATCCCCAGAGAGGGGCAGAGAGCCGTCTACCGGGGCATCTCCCCGGAGGGCCAGGACATTTTGTACATTTTCCCGCTGCAAATGCTCCAGCGTATCCCGCACACGCTGCTTGTCCGATGTGATGCAGGTGAGATGGGCCAAGGCGGGGATATTGTGCCGGTTGCGGATAACCGATGCTATCTCGGCGGTTTTGTCCTTGCCGCCGTCGCCACCGGCGCCGTAGGTGACGCTGATATAGTCGGGGGAAAGATCGTGAAGCTGCTCCAATGCAGTGTAAATTTTGGCCACGTCATCGTCCTTTTTTGGGGGAAATACCTCAAAGGACACCACCGGGCCGGGGCGTTTGTAGAGTTCGCGTATAGTCAATGTGTTTCATCTCCTCTAAAATACAAATACTACCAAACTGCTATGAATAGGGAGTTCTGTTGCAAAGTGGGTAGAATCCCCGGCAGGTATGGCAGGGTGCGCTGACAGGTTCCGGTTTGTGGATTGGCGGTTTTTCCTTTTTCCCCGGAACACCGAGAGGATGAAACAACGCAGAAAACCGGTATTTGCAGCTCCAGGGGTTGGCCAGATACACGGCGCTGCCTGGAATGGGTATCATTATATCACAAAAACCCTTAGGTAACAAATGAAACTATTTTTTAACAAGGTAGGATAAATTCCTCCGGATAATCAGCGGGGTGGGGCAGGACAAAGGGGCTGTTGGCCGGAAATTCCTTGGAATTCCTCTACAACAGCCCCTTTTTTGGTGGGGTACTAAACACTGCTAGGCCATGGGCAATAGCTGGGCGAGCAAAAGGCCGCCGATAATCGCCACCAGCAGCAGGATGACACCCACCAACAAAATTGCTTTTTTGGTATCTTGGATATTTTGGTGGTGGTCTGGTGGGATAGGCTGGATGACACTGTGTGGGACAGGGTAGCTATAGGTTTGGGGCGGTATGTGAAGCGGGGCGTGTTGTTTTGCGCCGCAGATGGGGCAGAAGTTGCTGCCGGGGGAAAGCTCCACGCCGCACTCCACGCAAAAAGGCCGGGGTGTGGGGGATAACGCAGGCGGCTCTAGGGGGGGATCCTCAGGGGATGCAGGGCAATTGACATTTTCCTGCTCCGGCATGGGGGTGATGGCTGATATGGGGGGCTGGTGGGGGCTGTGCTGGGCCAGTACAACCCCGCAGTGGGGACAAACCTGCTGTTCCTCTGGTACTGTTTGGCCGCACTGTATGCATTTGTGCATAGAAGAAGCCTCCTTTTGTAGTACTGCCGTGTTGGTGAGTGGGGGTGTATAAACACTATAGTGCTGCGGTTTTTCGATGTAAAGTGGACAAGCTTTACAGAGATATTGTAGGATTTTGGCCCAAAATCCGCCGGTTTTCCAACAGAAAATGACAGGCTTCGCCGCCGGTGTGGCGGGGGTGTGGCAGGTGGACAGAGAGAGAGCTGGGGCTGCCCCACAACAGGTGGTTGTAAGTGAAAGGAATGGGTTCGGCAGCTTGTGGCGGCAAAACCCAGTTACCTTATTTTGTGGGGCAACCCCAGTGGGTGTTGGCTGTTTTGGCTAAATTTCCTCGATATACAAAAGGCCCTCAGCTGCGCTGAGCAGGGCGATAATCTCGGCGTGTTCCTGCCAGATGGGGGATTTAACGGTGATCAAGGCGCCGATATGCCCTTGGGTGGGTTCTCTGCCTTCGGCAAACTGCATCTCGCTTATTTTAAGGTCGTGCTTTCGCACCATGCGCAAAAAGGCGCTTAGGCTTTGGGGGGTATCAAATTCTGCATAGACTTCTACCAATTTGGAACGGCTGATAAAGTGGGCGTCCAGATTGTGGAGCAGCACCATAGCCAGCAAAATAAACACCTCCGCCACCACCGCCCCGGCATAAAAGCCGATGCCGATGGCAAGGCCGATACAGGCGCTGGCCCAAAGCCCCGCCGCAGTGGTGAGGCCGATAACCTGGTTGTTGCGGGTGACGATAATGGTGCCTGCACCCAGAAAGCCGATACCGCTGATAACCTGTGCGCCAAGGCGTGTGGGGTCCACCGACGGGTGGGTTTCGGCAATAAACTGGCCGGTGATCATCACCAGAGCGGCACCGATACACACCAGCATATAGGTGCGCAGTCCGGCTGGGCGACGCTTGCGGCCCCGGTCGATGCCGATGATGGCGCCAAACAGCGCCGCCATAGTGAGGCGCACAAACACCGAAAGGATGCCGGTGCCCGCCAGCAGATGGGATAGAGTTTGTGGCATGGGTGCCAACCTCCATTGTATTGGTTGGAAAATCCGGGTGCTGTGTGTAGGGGGCTGCCTAAAGGGCAATACTGGCTGTAGGGGCTTTGCAACCAGTATACTCCTTTTTTCTGGGCTACTCAATGAAAAAGTTCCTATTCAGTTTATCGCAAAACTGACAAAAACATTCTTGTGTAGCAAACTTTTCCCAAATCGCCCTTGCTTTTCCAAATTGGGCGTGATATGATATATGGCATAAATATGGTAAAAATGAATAGAATGGAAAACCCTGTGAACGGGAGCAGTAAGCAGTAGTACAGTTTGTCCAAAGAGAGTGGCTGCCACCAGGCTGAAAGCGCCGCGACAAAGCTATTGCCGAATTTTCGCCCGGGAGGGTTGCAGATCAATCTGAGATATTCGATAATCTGCGACGGCTGCGCACCGTTAACGGCGCAAGAGTGCCCCTTTTTTGCAGGCAACTGCAACAGGGGAATCTGGGTGGTACCGCGGAACTTTTGCAAATATTTTGCGTTTCGTCCCTTTTTTAAGGGATGGGACGCATTTTTCTTTCTTTTTTACAAAAAATGATCTATAGGCTATATGAAACTGAAATGGAGTGAACAACAAAATGAAAGCTGCTTTGGAAGCAATGCAGGAACAAGCAAGGCATGCCATTCAAAACGCCTTGGGAGCCAAGGAGCTGGAGGATCTGCGGATCAAATACTTGGGCAAAAAGGGCGAGGTCACCGCTATTCTAAAGCAAATGGGGGGGCTATCTGCCGAGGAGCGCCCGGTAATTGGCCAGATGGCAAATGCAGTGCGGGAATCCATCGAATCCCTTATTGAGGGCAAGAGCCGGTCGCTGAAAGGGGAGCTAATGGCCCGGAAGCTGGCAGAGGAGACCATTGATATCACCATGCCCGGCAACAGCCAGGAGGTGGGTTTTCGACATCCGCTGAACATAGTATTGGATGAAATTAAAGAGATCTTTTTGGGTATGGGCTTTAACACGGTGGAAGGCCCCGAGGTTGAGCTGGATTACTACAACTTTGAAGCCCTGAATATCCCGAAAAATCACCCTTCCAGAGATACACAGGATACCTTTTATATTTCCGAGGATGTGGTGCTGCGGACACAGACCTCGCCCATGCAGGTGCGGGTGATGGAAAAGCAAAAGCCCCCCATTCGCGTGATTGTTCCCGGCAGGGTGTACCGCTCGGATGCGGTGGATGCTACCCACTCCCCGGTGTTTCACCAGATTGAAGGGCTTGTGGTGGACAAGGGCATCACCATGGCTGACCTAAAGGGTACCTTGGAGATATTTGCAAAGCTCTTGTACGGTTTGGACGCTAAGGTGCGGTTCCGTCCCCACCATTTCCGGTTTACCGAGCCCAGCGCCGAGATGGATACCATGTGCTTTGCCTGCCATGGCGAGGGCTGCCGGCTGTGTAAAGGGGAGGGCTGGATTGAAATTTTGGGCTGCGGTATGGTGCATCCCAAGGTGCTGGCCAACAGCGGTATCGACCCGGATGAGTATAGCGGGTTTGCCTTTGGTATGGGTCTTGACCGCATTACCATGCGGCGGTTTGGCATAGATGACCTGCGGCTTTTCTTTGAAAACGACCTGAGATTTTTAAGTCAATTTGCATAAGGGGGAAGAAAAACATGAATTTATCCTATAAATGGTTGCAGGATTTTGTTAAGCTCAAAGAGTTTTCTCCCCGGGAATTTGCCGCCGACCTCACCATGTCCGGTTCTAAAGTGGAGGGGTATGAGGTAGAGGGGGCAAAAATCCAAAAGATTGTGGTGGGCAAGGTGCTCAGCGTAGACAAACACCCCGGCGCAGATTCTCTGTTTATCTGCAAAATAGACACCGGGGATAAGCAGCCCCTGCATATTATCACCGCCGCCACCAATGTGGTGCCTGGCGCCTTTGTGCCGGTAGCCCTGGATGGTTCGGTGCTGGCAAGCGGCAAGGAGATACACAAGGGCAAGCTCCGGGGAGAGCTTTCTGAGGGGATGCTGTGCTCTTTGGAGGAGCTGGGCCTTACCAAAAATGACTTCCCCTATGCTGACGAAAACGGCATCTTCCTGCTGGAAGAGGAAGGGGTAAAGGCTGGTGAGGATATTCGGGAGGCGCTGGGGTTAAACGACACGGTGTTTGAGTTTGAGATTACCTCCAACCGCCCGGATTGTTTGTCGGTTTTGGGGCTAGCCAGAGAGGTGGCTGCCACCTACGATCTGCCTATCACCATTCCCACCCCTATTGTAAACACCGATAAAGGGGACAATATTTCCAATTACCTTTCGGTGGAGCTAAAGTGCCCCATGCTGTGTATGCGCTATGGGGCGGCAGTGGTGAAGAATGTAAAGATTGGCCCGTCCCCTCGTTGGATGCGGGAGCGGCTTCGGGCTTCTGGGGTGCGGCCCATTAACAATATTGTAGACATCACCAACTATGTGATGCTGGAATACGGCCAGCCTATGCATGCCTTTGATCTGCGGCATGTGCGGGGCAACCAAATTGTGGTGCGGGCGGCTCATCCCGACGAAACAATCACCACCTTGGACGGTGTGGAGCGCAAGCTTTCCCCCGAGATGCTGGTAATTGCCGATGCCCAGGCTCCCTCTGCCATAGCGGGTGTAATGGGGGGCGAGTTTAGCGGCGTGTATGAGGATACCCAAACGGTGGTGTTTGAGTCCGCCTGCTTCTATGGACCATCGGTGCGCTCCACCTCCCGGAAGCTGGGGCTGCGCACCGAAAGCTCCTCCCGGTTTGAAAAGGGACTGGATCCCCACAACTGTCTGCCTGCTTTGGCCAGAGCCTGTGAGCTGGTGGAGATGCTGCAGGCCGGTACTGTGGTAGAGGGCATTTTGGATGTGGCAGGGGAGATGGATCTGCCCATGAAGATCCCCATGGACTACAACTGGATCAACAACTTCCTGGGCACCGACATTTCTCGGGAGACCATGGTGGATATATTGGAGCGGCTGGACTTTACTGTTGAGGAAAATGTCATTACCGTTCCCTCCTATCGGGGAGACTGTGAGGGCAAGGCGGATATTGCTGAGGAGATAGCCCGGATTTACGGCTACGACAAGATTCCCTCCACCGCCCTGCAGGGGTTGTCCTTAGCGACACTTTCGCCGCAGCAAAAGCTGGAGCGGCTGATTACCCAGACACTGCTGGGGCAAGGGCTTTCTGAGATCACCACCTATTCCTTTATCAGCCCACGGTATTACGACAACATTGCCCTGCCGGAAAAAAGCCCGCTGCGGCATTCGGTAGTGATTCAAAACCCCCTGGGAGAGGATACCTCGGTGATGCGCACCACCGCAATCCCCTCTATGATGGAGATTCTCTCCCGCAACTACAACAACCGGATCCCCCAGGCCAAGCTGTTTGAGCTGGCCACCATCTATCTGCCGGAGGAAGGGGAAAAGCTGCCGGAAGAGAAAAAGCAGGTTATGCTGGGGATGTATGGCGACAAGAATACAAATTTCTTCACCCTGAAAGGGGCTGTGGAGGTTCTGCTCAGCCGCTGTGGCATCTGTGAGTGGGAAGTGGTGCGGGAGTCTGAGAACGCTACCTTCCATCCCGGCCGCTGCGCTAAGCTGATTATCAATGATCAAGAGGCAGGAATTCTGGGAGAAATCCATCCCCTGGTTTGCGAGGGATACGGTATTGGCGCTCCGGTGTATTTGGCAGCGCTGGATCTAAACACCCTGCAAAAGATGAGCAGCCCGGATAGAGAGTATCACAGCTTGCCCAAATATCCGGCTTCCACACGGGATTTGGCACTGGTTTGCGACGAGGATATGCCTGTGGCCGAATTGCAGCGGGTTATCAAACAGGCTGTGGGAACGATTTTAGAAAAGCTGGATCTGTTTGACGTTTATCGCGGCAAGCAGGTGGGGGAAAAGAAAAAGAGCGTGGCGTTTTCCTTGACCCTGCGCTCTGCCGAGGGCACCTTGACCGACGATGAGTGCGACCAAGCTGTGGCATCTGCCCTGAATGACTTGGAGCAGAAGGGTGTACAGCTGCGGGGTTAAACCGAGACCTAGCTTCAATATGTAAGCCAAGAGCTGCCGGAGCATACCTGGCAGCTCTGCCTGTGGACAGCCAAAAGCCCTGCCCCTATAGGATAGATTTTTTAACCGATAGGGGTGGGCTGTGCTGGTCCACCCAAACTATGGTTTTCTGTTTATTGTGAGCCGATAAATTTTTTTGTGAATTATGGGATAGAGTTGCAGAAATTGGTTGACAAAGTGGCAAGAATCATATATAATTATTTTCGTTGCTCATGTGCATACTGTTTGTATGCGGGTAAATACTATGCGGGTGTAGTTCAATGGTAGAATTCCAGCCTTCCAAGCTGGTTACGTGGGTTCGATTCCCATCACCCGCTCCATTCAGCAAATTGCTGAACCATATGTGCGTTATGCAAAGGCAATAGCAGCGCATATCCTTTTAGGCAGTGCTTGTAACTGCCAAAAATGTGCGCCAGTAGCTCAGCCGGATAGAGC
>CAYNCW010000054.1:0-11371 GCA_964395635.1 uncultured Oscillospiraceae bacterium | reverse complement strand
TAGGCTTTCGTATAGGAAGGGCTTATGGCAATTGCTTTTTCAAAAAACTGATAAAAAAATTCCAGGGTTGCAATCCTCTTGCAGCCCTGGAACTGCCCCAAACCTTGGGGAATACACAATTGTATCAGATCCTTATCTTAAATGCCTAGCCTGCCAGGTATTCTACAGCCGACTGGCCGGCAGTGCGACCAAACACGACAATATCGGTTACAGCGTTACCGCCAATACGGTTGCCGCCGTGGATACCTCCGGTAACTTCACCGGCAGCAAACAAGCCGGGAATGGTGCTGCCTTCGGTGCTGATAACCTCGGACTTGGTGTTGATTTTAAGCCCACCCATGGTGTGGTGTACGCCAGGGGCAACCTTAACTGCATAATAAGGAGCATGGCTCAAATCCCGGTCAAAGGAGAACTGGCTGCCAAAGGCTTCGTCCTTCTTTGCAGCAACTGCGCTATTCCAATCGGCAATGGTCTTTTCCAAAACCGCTGCCTCAACACCCATATACTGGGCCATTTCGCCAATGGTGGCAAACTCTTGCATAAAACCCTGCTCAACATAGGTGTTCACAACCGCCCGCACATCCCGGATACCTTGGTCAAGAACCAGGTATGCCATGCTTTGATCCTGCTCCAGGATGGCTGCAGATACCTTGTCACGGGTGGAGCACTCGTCAAAGAAACGTGCGCCGGAGGTGTTTACCAAAATAGCGCCGTCGGTCCGCAGCATCTCGGTAATCAGGCTGGCAGTTCCCTGTTCTACAGTGGGGTGAATTTGAATTTCGCCAATGTCGGTGAGGTCTGCGCCTACAGCTTCTGCCATAACGATACCGTCACCGGTTGCACCGGCGTGGTTGGTGGTAACATAGCCCTTAAGCTCGGGGCGATATTTGGTGTACAGCTCCTCGTTGGCGCCAAAGCCACCGGTTGCCAGAATAACAGCCTTTGCGTTGATGGTGATGGTATTGCCGGTTTTGCCCTGGGCAATAACACCGGTAACCACGCCATTTTCATCCTTAATCAGCTCTACAGCCTTGGTGTTGAGCATGGGCTCGATACCAAGAGCCTTGGTCTTTTCGGTGAGCACTCTCATGAGCTCGGGGCCATAAGCGCCGCCGTTGTTTACAGAGTGGAGCTTGTCCACGGTGGTGCCTTCTTCCCAGGTAAAGTTCATGCCCAGGTCATACAGCCACTGAACAGCCTCACCGGAATGCTCTACATAATACCGCAGCAGCTCTGGGTTTGCTTTTTCCTGGCCACCCTTAAAGGTGAAGTCATAAAATTCGTCGTTTGTGTAGCTGCCGCCTCTTTTTTCCTGGATAATGGTCTGGGAGGCGTTCATGCCACCGGTTGCCTTAATGGTGTTGCCGCCGGGGATAGGCATTTTTTCAATCAAAACAACCTCTTTACCAGCATCCTTCACCATAATAGAAGCGGTAAGACCTGCACCACCTGCACCAACCACTACTACGTCGGTGTCAATGGTCATATCTTCTTCTTTTTCTTCGGTTTGGGCTACAGCGTTTTGGAACTTAGCCAAATCTGCACCGCTTTGTGTGATACAGTCGGCAACAGCCCCCAGCAGCGCGGTGCTGGTAACAGTTGCGCCAGAAACACCATCAATGGCGATGCTTTGGTTCTCCATAATTTTTGCAGGCAGCTGTTCAATAGCCACAGCACCCAAGCCTTCGGTCTCGGAGTGTTCACCAATGGCTATGGCTACAATCTGGTCGGGGGTCATCTGCACTTCTACGGTGAATTCACCGCCAAAGCCTTTTGCAGTCGAGGTATAGGTTTGTGCTTCTGCTGCCGGTGCAGAGCTTTCGGCAGTGGATGCGCTTTCGGCCTTAGGTGTGCCGCAGGCAGCCAAGGAAGCAATCATGGCCAAAGAGATGAGCAATGCTGAAAGTTTCTTCATAAGTAAGGTTTTCCCTCCTGGTATGTATCGTTGTTAATCCAACGTCGGTTAGAACTTTAACATGGGACAACCCTATTGTAAAGGCGGTTTTTTCATCTTCCAATCAAGTTCCCCCTTTTGAAGATAATTTTCAATAACTTTGCCCCTATTATCCCCTATCCTCGCTAGTGGCCCAGTTGCAACACCTTTGGCATAGGAGTATAATCATAGGTGTGTGTACCCTAATTCAATTGAATGAGGTAGTGTGTATGGATCAGAAATCATCCTTTTTCAGCAATAAAAAACTATGGATTCTCCTTGGCATTGTGTTGTTTACCCTTGGTGCATTTGCCTTTTATGCACTGCGCAGCACCGGTATTACGATTACCGCCCAATCTGCGGACAGCACAGGCATCGCCCCGGACACCAGCTTCCTTATAGCGGTACGGGATGCTCCAGAAGTAGAGGATCTGCGCAAAGAGATTGCCCTTGTCCCCGATATCGCTTTTGACCTTACTTCCGATACCCAGGGTACATATCTGCTTACCCCGCTACGGCCTTTAGAGGCCGCAAGCACCCTTTCCATAACCGTTCGCTCCAAAAAAGAGAGCTTTACAGTGCAAAACAAACTGTTGATACTCTCCACATTCCCGGCCCAGGACGGTGCAAAGGTGCCTATAAACACCGGTATTGAGTTTGTGTTTAACGCAAGAAACATCACGCTGGATAGCTTCCGCAGTGCCTTTTCCATCACCCCCCAGGTACCCGGTGAATACAGCTATGGCGACGGCCGTTTTGTTTTCTACCCAGTTGAAGGCTTTGGGTACCAAACCGCCTATACCGTCAAGTTGTCGGGGGATTTAGCCACCCCTGACGGTGCAGCTCTTGGTGAAGAAAAAACCCTTTCCTTTACCACCATGAGTGTCCTTGAAGAAAAGATGCAGTACATGTTTCAGCTTTCAGGAAATGGTATCAGCATCAACTCTCTCTCCGCCGAAACACCCCTGGTCTCGGCGTATATCGACAGCGCCCTAGTTCAGAGTGGGCCCAATATAGGGGTAACTCTCCATAGCTTTGACAGCGCCGAAAGCTATAAAACAGCACTGCAAAAAAGTGTGGAACAATCCAACTTCAAATACTCTTCAACCTCTATTGATACCACAGTACTCAGGGAGTATGCCAAATTCGACATTACCCCAGTGAAGGCTGAAAGCGACAGCAGCTACGATACCGGCCGCTGGATTATCCAGTTCCCCGAAACCTTGCCGGAAGGCTGGTATGCCGTCACCTTTACTTTAGATGTAGAGGGTGAATCCGCTTCTCGCCAAGTTTTTTTGCAGGTAAGCGACCTTTCTATCTTCCAGATGACCACCGATAAAGAGATGGTTTTGTGGGTAAACGACACCAAAACCGGCCAACCGGTGGAGAACGCTGCCATTGATATACAAGGCAGTATGCGGGCCAAGGCAGTAACCGGGGCAGATGGTATTGCCGCCATAGACAACCTTCTGTTTGTGGAGCCAGATAACAACAATGTGTCCACCATGTTCACCATCACTGCTGGAGACCGGCAGTATGTGGACTCCTACATGTACTACTACTATAATTACGGCGAATCCCCTGTCGCCCAACAGTACATGTCCTATCTGTTTACCGACCGCACCATCTATCACACCACCGATACCATCCAGGTATGGGGCATGGTTCGTCCCAGGCTGGATACCGCTGTGCCACTGGAGGATCTGCACCTGGTGCTGGGGGACAGCTTTGTCACCCAACCGGTAACCCTTGCCCCCGATGGCACCTTTACCGCCACCTTACAGATCGAAAACATGGGGGACTATTGGCCCAACCTGCAGCTGATGTCCGGGGAGGATCAGCTAAAGGTGGCCTGCCTTCGGGTGGAGGACTTTGTCAAGCCTGTATACACCGCTACCGCAACTCCGGAAAAGCCGGTGTATCTGGTGGGCAACGATACCTCTGCCGCTGTTACTCTACAGGCTTCTATGTATGACGGAACCCCTGCCTCGGCATTTACCGCCAGATTCAACACCTGGGATAGTTCTCTCCAGGTAGTGGGCAGCCCGGATGTTGTCACCGATGCAGACGGTATCGGCAGAATCCCCCTGCGTATCACCGCTTCTCCCGACACTTGGTATCCCCAATCCTACTATTACGAGCTCTCCAATCAAGATGCCCAGTCAGAAAACTTCTACCTGCAAGGCACCATTTATGCCGTCCACCGGGATCTCATGTTAAACGGCAAAGCACTCCTGGAACCAAACACCACCAAGGTGGAGGTAACCACCCACAACATCGATCTTTCCAAGGTGCAAACCACCAGCCAACTTTGGGAGGACGACAGCATACGCGGTGCTCCAACCTCCAGCAAGGTCACCGCAACCATTCACAAACTTTACTACACCAAAGAAAAAACCGGTACCCATTACGACTATATCCAGCGCACCAAGGTAGACTCCTTTACATATAAGCGCCACGACGATATCGTGGGCACCCGCACCTTTACCACCAGTGGCGGCAGCTACCTTATGGAGGATCTTCCCCGTTCGGACAACGACAACTGCTATTACGTGGAGCTGCAAACCCAGGACTCTCTGGGGCGCACTGTCACCACCACCATTTATCTGGGGGTATTCTGGGATCGGTACGGGGTTTACCAGGATGGCCTGCATCGCTACAACTTGATGAAGCAACCCCTCAACACCGATACTGCAAAAACCACCCCTGGGGTGAACGATTACTATCAGGATATCTTCTACACCTTCCAGGACGGAGAAGCCACAACCTTTACCCTGCTGGACAACGACCAGCCCATAGAAAATTTTAGCGGCCGGGTGCTGTATGGTCTTGCCCAGCAGGGGTTCAGCAACGTTGGCATCAGCGGCAAGCCTCAGGTCACCATCCCTTTCAGCGAATCCCTGTTGCCCAACTACCTCATCACCGGTGCATACTTTGATGGCAAGCATGTATTTGCCCTCCAGGATACCCACATGCGGTTTAACCCGGAAAAACGAGCGCTAGAGGTAACCTTGGCAACCGATAAACCCGCCTATAGCCCGGGAGATACCATCGATGTAACCGCCACTGTTAAAGAAAAGGCCACCGGTGCACCGGCTGCCAATGCCAATGTGGTGCTCAGTGTGGTGGACGAAGCGGTGTTTGCCATATCCGAGCAGGATATCCACATCCTAAACCGGATTTATGACAGTATCTTCTATCCCTTTGTGGGCAAATACACCTCCTATACTCCACCGGATTTAGGGGGCGGTGCCGAAAAAGGCGGCGGCGGTGGCGGAGAAATGCGGGTGAAGTTTACCGATACAGCCTATTTCTCCACAGCCACAACCGATTCCAGCGGTACAGCCAGCTTCCGTTGCCCGCTGCCGGACAATATCACCAGCTGGCGACTCACCTCCCTGGCCTTAACCGATAAAACCTATGCAGGCAGCACCAAAACGGTGGTAAGCGCCAGCAAAGACTATTTTGTGCTGCCCATTGTCAGCGAAAAGCTGCTGGCTGGCGATAGTTTGGCGGTGGGTGTATACAGCGCCGGAACCGGCGTTGGGGTAACCGACCCGGTTCATTACAAAATTACTGTAACGGGCAACGGCACCCAGCAATCCAAAGAGACCGATTCCACCATCCGGGCCTATGCCGGTGTGGAGTTCGGTGCACTATCCCAAGGGGACTACACCGTAACCATAGAAGGCAGCAGCGGTAGCTTTAAAGATGCTGTACAGCTTCCGGTTACTGTCACCACCTCGGGGATTGAAATATCCCTGGTCAACAGCTTTGATCTAGCCGATGGCATCCAGGTGGAGCCCTTGCGGTATCCGGTAAGCATCTCCTTCTACACCCCCGGCTACAAAACCTACAACACCGTTTTCCGTTCAGCCCTGGCAATGAGCAGCGGCAGTCGCGCCGATATGCGCCTTGCCCGCCGCTATCTGGCCCTGCAATATCAAAAGAGCGGAGCCCAGTGGTACGACCCTGCCGTTTTGGAGGAGGATATCAGCGATATAGGCGGCCGCAGTCTGCTCCCGCTATTCCCCTATTCCTCTCCGGATATCGAGCTAAGCGTAAAGGCACGGCTGGCAGCACCGGAGATGGTGGGCACCAGTGGCCTAAAGGGGTTGGATGTAGCCAACAGTGACTGGTATAGCGGAACCAAATCCGCTGTATACCTGGCCCAAGCCTTGGCAGGGGATCCGATTTCCGGCAACCTTACAAACATGCTGGAAAAATCCGACGGCCTGGATTATGTGGATAAAATCTACCTAACCATGGCCCTTGCCCAAACCGGGGACACCAAAGCTGCCCAGCTGTGGTACGACAAGCTGGTCACCCCCTACCTCCAAGTGATAACCGGTATTGCCGGAGACAAAGCGCTGTGTATTGCAGGCGCCGACACCCTTCGCTCCAACAACGACTGCACAGCGGCAGCTTCTATGTTGGCAAGTATGCTAAAAACCAACCATGCAGAGGGCTTGGCGTTATACCTGGCTGAGAAGAAATCGGTGTATGAGCCCTATCTGCTGGAGCAGATGTACTATCTTACCAGCTTTGCCCCACCCAAAGAGTCCGCATCCTTTACCTATGTGCAAGATGGCAAAACCCTTACCCAGTCCCTAGAAAACGGCATGGTTTGCCTCTCCTTCTCCCGCAGCCAACTGGCAGAAGCAAACTTCCAGGTGCAGTCCGGCTCAGTGGAGGCAGATGTATTTTATGCCTGCAGCCCCTCTCAGGTGGCGGATGTTAGCAGCAAGCGCATCGGCCTAACCAAAAAAGTAGAAGCAGCAGACGGCGGTGCAATCACAGTGGGCAGCCGTGTCAAAATCACCCTTACCCCGGATCTGTCCGGACTGGACACCTCTGTTGGCGACACCTATCTTTTGGTGGATGACTACATCCCCAGCGGTATGCGGTTTGATAAGTTTGATATGGAGTACGAGAATAATACCCCCGGCTGGTACCTGATAAGCAGGCAAGGCCAACGGATCCGCTTTGGTGTATACGGCGCCGGAAGTAGCATCGGCGTCAAGCCCATAATCTACTACGCCCGCTGTGCCACCCCCGGCGAGTATGTGGTGGAAAGCGCCTACATCACCAGCGCCACAGGGGCCACCTGGGGTGGCTCCAATCGGGATAGGGTGCAAATCCAATGAGTATACCCGGTTTCCATAGCACAGGTGTAAACAAAACCGCCATTTTCTCCGGCTCCCGGAGAAAATGGCGGCTGCTATACCCTTGTGCCGCTCTACTCGTATTCTGCGCAAGCTGTGTTACCCCAAACCAGCCCCCTGTTTATGAGCCCCCTGCCTTTACGGCACATTCTGCACCTGTCACCACTGCTGCAACAGCCCAAATACCGGTGCTGAAAGCTTTATATGAACGAGATGCCTTCCTCACCGGTATGTCCGGGCCACACATCTACCCCACCAAAGGCAGGCTGGCGGGTGGGCTGGTTCCCCATCATCTATTGGCTTCCCAGATGATAGCCGGTTTTTTCTCTATGGCGGCAGCCCAGCCCCAAGGGTATGACCGTGTAGTCATCGTCGCCCCTTCCCATTTCCCCGAAAACTGTAGCAGCGATGTGGTTACAGCCATCGCCCACTGGGATACCCCCTGGGGCAGTGTATCCGGGGACACCACCGCTGCCGGGGCACTGCTGGATAACCCTGACATCCAAGCGGAAAACAACCCCACCGCAGTGGAACAGGATCATGGGGTGGCTGGCCTTATCCCCTTTGTTGGGTATTACCTGCCCAACACCTCGGTAACCGTCTGTCTGCTGTCCAACAGGCTATCCCGGCAACGGCTGGAGGCGGTATGGCAGGAAATTGCAGACCTGTGTGCACGCCAGTCTACCCTGCTGGTGGCATCGGTGGACTGCTCCCACTACCTTATGCCACAGCAGGCAGCAGAAAAGGATCAGCAAACCGCCCAGGCTATCGCTCAGATGGACTTTCCCCAGATCCTGCAGTTTACCGACAGCAACATTGATTCTCCCCAAGCGGTGTCCACCCTGCTGTACACAGCCCAAAGCCAGAATTGTACCCTTGATATGTTGGATCACTGGGATTCTTCCCAAATCCTGCCCCATGCCATGTACAACCCCGTTTACCTAGAGGGCATAACCAGCTATTATGTATATGCTGCCTGGCTACCGGTTACGGATACCCCGCCTCCCCAAACACAGGTGGAATGATGTTGAGCTCTATGGGCTCCAAATCACCGTATTGCTGCCGATATGCACTGCGTTCCTCCTCCAGCATTTTCTCCAGGGCTCCTCTGTCCGGTCTTGCTCTCTTTGCCAAGGTCTCGGGGGGCAGCTGGGGGGCACTTGCTGGACAAGGTGGCGCAAGGTACTGCTCCCTTACTTCCTGCTGCTGCTCATTACTTAGGGTTGCATAGTGCAGCAGATTTTCTCCCCAACGGTGATCCGCCAGCATTGCTTGGTCGGATTTGAGAAAAAACCGATAGGTAAGCAGGTTGTTGCGGGTTACATTGTCCTCCAGCTGGGGGTCCAGGTGATACCATACCCCGTCTATCTTTGCAACAACCCAGGCATGATCCACAAACCTGCCGTCCACCGATATGGTCAGCCCCGGCATATACCGGGCTTCTATCCCCATATTTTGCAGCAAAAGCACCAGCGCCGCCGCATAATCCTCACAGGAGCCCACCCCAAAGGCCAGAGGGCTTAAGCCACGGTTTTCCAGATAGGAAGCAGTCCCATCATCCCCACGCAGCCGCCAGGCATCCAATCCCACCGGCTGGCCAAACCAGGTGTTTGCAATCACATACCTATATGCGGCTTGGGCTTTTTCTGCTTGATTCATCTGGGGGCTGGTTATCTCCTTGGCAATCTGCTCTGCAAGTCCCTGAATATAGCTGTTGCCCTGTTTGGTTTGGAAAGGCAGCACAGCAGACGACTGGGATGGTGTGGTCTGCTCCTTGGGACTTTGCAGGAATGGCTGCTCCTCCTGCTGTGTGGCTATTGGGTTGGGTTCTGCCTGGGACAAGCTCCCGGGTTCTTGCGAATCCACCTGGCTTTTACATCCCGCTAATAAAAACAGCCCTATCAGGAGCATACTAAGAATACCTTTTGTAATCATCTGCAGCCTCTTTCCTAATGGTATTGCATTTTTACCCGCTAAATGGGATAGGAGTGGATATTGTGAACCGGCTACTCTGTATGGTTTTGCTTTTGCTACCCTTGTTTTTGTGGGCCTGTAGCTCTCCGCCACCACCACCATCCCCCAGTGCCGCCCTATCCCGCCCTGTATCCCCTGCCCAGACTCCCCAATCCAAGCTGCCACCCACAGATACCTGTCGGGAGGTTACTTTGGTTGCGGTGGGAGATCTGATGGTCCACGGGGAACAGCTCCGGGATGCCTACAATCCCCAAACCGGGGAATATGATTTTTCCCACAACTTTTCTGCGGTTTCACAGTACCTTTCGGCAGGGGATCTATGTATTGGCAATCTGGAAACAGTGCTTGGGGGCAGTGAGATGGGCTACAGCGATTACCCCAAATTCAATACTCCCGACAGCTTTGGCGCAGCACTCAAACAAGCGGGATTCGGCCTACTCACCACCGCCAACAACCACTGCATGGATCAAAAGGAAGCCGGGCTTTTGCGCACCATACAGCAGCTGGATGCCTTGGGCATCCCACATACCGGAACCTTTGCCACACCTCTGGAGCGCAGCCATATAGAGCTCCAAACCATCAACGGTTTACGCATTGCTTTTGTTTCCTTCACCTACGGAACCAACGGCATCCCCATGGCCACAGGAAGTGAATATCAGGTAAGCATTCTGGATCAGCAGACTGTGGCCGCCACCCTGGCAGCAGCCCGGGAGCAAAACCCCCACTGGATTGTGGCGCTGCCCCATATGGGTAATGAGTATGAAACTACCCCGTTGCCTATCTTCACCCAGTGGGTAGATTTGATGCTCTATCATGGCGCAGATATGGTGTTGGCCAGTCATCCCCATGTTTTACAGCCTATGGAGGTGAAGGAGGTTACCGGTATTGACGGGCAAAGCCGGGATGCCTTTGTCATCTACTCGTTGGGCAATTTTATCTCCTCCCAGCGCTATCTACCTCGGGAGACCGGCATAATTTTAAAAATGCGCATAACCCAAGGGGACATGTTTCGCCCACAGCTTACAGAAGTGTCCTTCCTGCCCACCTGGGTTCAGTTTCAGGATGCAACCGGTGCTTCAAACATCCGGGTGCTGCCTATCTACGATGCCCTATTGTCCTACGCCAACGGCGAAAACCTATACAATCTTCGCCCGCAAGACACCCAGCGCCTAAAGGAGGCCCATTCCTTGGTCACTTCCATCTACCTAGACGCCCCTGTTCCACAAACCCAAATCCAGCGGGAATACCGCTTTTATACTGGTTCAGGCCCAGCCATATAATCCGGTGCCTCAGTTCCCATATTGTACCATAAGGACAGCCGGTTGCAAACACACAGCCCCACACACCTTTTCTACACAACTCTATCTCCCAGGAGGCCTTTTCATGGATAAAAAACAACAAGCCAAAAAAATTATAGCAGCGCTGGCCAAGGAGTACCCTGCCAGCTGCTCCTTGGACTACCGCGAGCCATATGAGCTGCTTATCTCGGTGCGTTTGGCTGCACAGTGCACCGATGCCAGAGTAAACGTTGTCACCCAGGATCTGTTTGTGCGATACCCCACCCTTCAGTCCTTTGCCGATGCAGATCTGGCAGACATGGAAGAAATGGTGCGCCCCTGTGGCCTTGGCAGAACCAAGGCCAAGGACATTATCGCCACCTGCCAGATGCTGCTGGAACACTATAATGGTGTGGTTCCGGACGACCTGGATGAACTGTTAAAGCTGCCGGGCGTAGGCAGAAAAACCGCCAACCTGATTGTAGGGGATGTGTATGGCAAGCCGGCTGTTGTGTGCGATACCCACTGTATCCGCATCACCAACCTGCTGGGACTCAGCGACTCCAAAAACCCGGCTGTGGTGGAAAAACAGCTGCGACAGGTGTTGCCTCCTGCCGATTCCAGCGATTTTTGCCACCGCATTGTTCACCACGGCCGGGCTGTGTGTAAAGCACGTAACCCCCAATGCGCCCAGTGCTGTGTAAGCACCTGGTGCGATTATTACAAAGCCAATAAGCCTAAAAAGAGCAAATAAACAAAGGGCTGCTGCACCAAAAACCCATGTTAAGGGTTGGTGCAGCAGCCCTCTATGTATCATGCTATGTACAGCGAATATGATACCGGTCAATAAATGCAGAAAAAGCTTCTTTTAACGGGCCAAGATAGGTGCAGCCCACCGGTATGTGCACCCCAGATTTCAGTTCCAATGAATTGGAGCATATTCCAACAATATGCCACATGTTCACCACAAAGCCACGGTGTACCCGCACAAAATCCTTAGAGGAAAGGGATTTTTCTACACG
>CAYNCW010000053.1:0-11391 GCA_964395635.1 uncultured Oscillospiraceae bacterium | reverse complement strand
CTCATAAGCACAAGAAGAGACAAAACTCTGTCGAGTTTTGTCTCTTTCGTTATGTTTCGGCTGTGGTATGCTTTAGTAAGGATTATTTATATTCGGTACGCGATGAGCTGGTCACCGAGGTTTGTTTTCCTGTAAAGAAAAAATAGGCTGTATCGCCAATAGGCCGCCTGCATACTTGCAGGCGGTTTTTTGCTGCGCAAATACAGGATGACGAAATAGTGGGATCTGGCAGCTCCATATGACAGAATGGGAATCAACGCTGTACCAGCTCGCCAAAACTACTCCACCATGGCGGGTGATGCGGTATGGCCGTTCCTGCCGCTGGGGTGGTTACCAAGAGTACAGCCAACCTGCTCACAGGAATAAAACGCCACATGAACATCGACCCAAAATCCAGCCAGTATTTTTATGTTCATAAAAAATTCACCTGTTACGATTGACCGAATCGGTTTATAATGATATGATAGAATAAACCGATTCGATCAATATTTATGCAAAGTAACGAAATGGAAAAGGTTTAAACAAGGTAGAGCTGTTTGGGAGTCTAGTCTGAACTATAAGGGGGGTAATATACATGTTTATTCTATCTTTTGATAATGAAAGTGCCATAGACCGTGCACTCACTGGCGGCAAAGGGGCTTCACTGGCTTCTATGAAGCAAGCTGGCTTTCCAGTACCGGATGGATTTGTGATTTTACAGTCTGCCTTTGCGGACGGTTGTCTAACCGAACAAGCCAAAGAGGAAATCGCATCAGCACTTGCAGGTTTTTCCGAGAGCGAGCAGTTTGCTGTGCGTTCTTCGGCTACTGCCGAGGACGGCTCTGCTGCCTCCTTTGCGGGCATGTTTGAAAGCCTTTTGGATGTATCTAAGGAGACCATCCTCTCTGCAATTGTGGAAGTATATGCCTCCTCGCAGTCTGAGCGGGTGCGGGAATATGCCAAAACACAGGGGTTTGACCAAATTGGCGGGGTTGCCGTAGTTGTGCAGCAGATGGTTGCTGCCGACATTGCAGGGGTGCTGTTCACTGCCGATCCACAGACCTCCGACCGTTTCACAACCATCATTGAAGCAGTTGAGGGACTGGGCGATGCACTGGTATCAGGGCGTAAAACACCGGAAACCTGGCGCATTCGTGAGGGGGAAATTTCGGGAAACGGTAAGCTGCTATCGCCGGACACCTTAAGCGCACTTTCTGCCCTTGGTAAGAAGATTGCACTGCATTACGATTGCCCACAGGACATTGAGTGGTGCGTAAAGGACGATGACATCTTCATTGTTCAGTCCCGGCCGATCACCACGCTGTTTCCGCTGCCCAAAAGCCCGGATGGCTTCAAACGTTGCTTTACCTCCGCTGGGCATATTCAGATGATGACCGACGCGATTTTGCCACTCGGCATGTCTTTGCTCGAGCTGGTGATGCCCTTTAAGGCAGTTCGGGCAGGGGGACATCTGTTTATCGACGTCACCCACGATATGCAAAAGCTTTACGGGCGCTTTATGCTCAGCATGAAGTTTGACAACACCGACCCGCTCATGGCGGCCATTACAAAGCAGGTCATCCGCCGCCGGAGTTATATTGCTTCGCTGCCCAAAGGCGAGGGGAGCTTTTCCGCCTTTACAAACTGGGGGCCATTGCTCAAATCCTTTTTTAAGCTTTATAAACGAAACGACCCCGCTGATTTGGACACCTACGAAAAACAAAAGCGTACCGAGAATGCGGCGCTTGCAGCCAAGCTACATACACTTTACGGCACCGAACTGCTCCGCGCCATCGAACAGGATCAACAGGCATTGACCGATTTACTTTACGACCCCACAGGTTTTGGCGCTGTTCTTGTTGGGCAATACACCACCCATATCATCGACCGTATGGGAAAGAAGCTGCTGGGTAATCCCCACATTACCAACTATATTTCAAAATCGGTGGAGCACAATGTCACCTCCCAGATGGGGCTTGCACTCTCCGACGTTGCCGATGCGATTCGTCCCTATCCCGAGGTTATAGCCTATCTGGAAAGCGGTGAAGGGTATCATCCCGAAAGACTGTCGGCGCTTACGGGTGGCAAAGAGACGCTCGCCGCAATGGAAGAGTTTTTAAAGCTTTATGGCATGCGCTGTACTGGCGAAATCGATATCACCCGCACCCGCTTTAACGAAAACCCCAGCGAGCTGTTTCCGGCTTTGTTGAGCAACCTAAAGACGCTGCCTCACGGGCACGGTAAGACGATGTTTGAAAAAGGCCGACTGGATGCACAATCGAAAATTGACGAGCTGGTAGCTCTCTGTGCGCAACGCTATGGCAGACGAAAGGCAGAAAAGTTGACCAAACAAATTGATCGGTTCCGAAACTTTGTGGGTGCCAGAGAATATCCCAAGTATTTTTGGATCTGCCGGTATGACGTTTACAAAAAACAGATTATGAAAGAAGCCTACCGTCTTGTCCAAAAGGGTGTGCTAAAGCAAGCACAGGACGTGTATTATCTCTATTGGGAGGAGCTGCGTGAAGCCGTTGGCAGCGGAACAGTTGATGAACAGCTACTGGAAAAGCGCAAAAAGGAGTATCAATTCTTCCAGACATTAAACCCGCCCCGTGTCATCTTCTCAGACGGAGAGGTGCCTCCCTGCGGATATGATGCTGAAATTCCGCTGGGTGCATTGCCGGGACTGGCTGTGTCAAGCGGTGTGGTAACTGGACGCGCTCGCGTGATTGACACGGTGGAGGATGCACATATCGAAAAGGGGGATATTCTGGTTACAAAATTTACCGACCCCAGTTGGACACCGGTATTTGTCTCCATCGCTGCACTTGTCACCGAGGTTGGCGGAATGATGACACACGGTTCGGTCATTACCAGAGAATATGGGCTCCCCGCTGTAGTAGGCGTCGTTGATGCAACAAAATCCATCAAGGATGGCGACATCATTCGTGTAGACGGTGACAAGGGGTATGTTGAAATCATTGATGTTGCTTAGTTCTGGCCTATGGTTCCCAAGTAAATAAACAAGGCTCATCAGGAAATTACTCCCGATGAGCCTTTTGCATTATAATATTTCTTCCATCAGCAAATGCATTATCGGCTATAACAAGGGCATCCATGCCAGAAAACGATCTATACCCTGGGTCAAGCCGATTGGTAGAGAGATGAACGTAGTTACCCTATCAGGGTAATCTTATAAGCGTTGCTATAATTATCGGATAGATGGCTATGACACTAGCAAGCCGAATTACCTGTAAAAAGGCAACAGTAACTACATTGGCTCCAAACTCACCTGATATCATAGCCATATCTGATACTCCGCCTGGAGCCATGCCAAACATTGCAGTAGGCAGATCCCAACCAAAAAATCGCACCAAAATAAAGCTGGTTAATAGATTCATAATAAGCAGCATTGCAGTTAGCAACAATACCATCTGTGGATATCGGACGATAACCATAACACCATCCAGTGTTATACCTGCACCGATGGTTGCGCCACCAAAATACTGAATAAAGCGTCGAAGCTGCAAAGGTACATAAGAATATGGTGTAAATATATTCAGCAATGCTACCGCGACCATAGAAAACACCATTGCACCTGCAGGAATTCCCATTGAACGCCCAATAAACCCTGCCAATAAGGCAATTGTCATAGTAACAGCAACATATCTAATTGGTTTACCAAGCGAGGCAACTGTTTTTACTACAGTAACTTGGCTGTTGTCTTGCTTTGGTAGCTTTCTCAGTGCATAGGCGATCATAGATGGAATAAAGCTTACGACAATAACCACACGCAATGTTTGAAAAAGTGCTGTAAAGGTTGCATTACCACCCAGTTCATCACAGATAAGCGACATTTCCAAAATCCCACCTGTAGCACAACTAAACATGGCGGTGACTAAATCTAAATCCGAAACTATAGTCATTGTGAAGCCCATTGTTACACTGCAGGCCATAATCATTCCAAGGGCAAGTCCGGCGGGCAACAACATTTTACGCAGCCGGACAACATCCTCCCTGCCTACCTGTGCTCCAACAAATGCTCCGGTACCAACCTGGGTAAACAAGGAGGTATAGGTTGGCATGGTAGCCATACCAGTTACAATATTATAAAGACCGGTGAGCAATAGTGCACCCACAATGGCACCAGCTGGAATTTTGAGTTTTAAACCAATTAGTCCTCCAACAATAGCAATCCCTATGGTAATGAAGGTTTGAGCAAACAAAGCTCGTTTCCCCTTTCCATTTGCAAAAACGACCTACGGTGTCTCCAAAAAAGGAAAATCCAGTAGATCGTTTTTAGACTTACAAAATCCCAGCTGCTCTCAATTTTTCATCTATATCTGGTTTTGCATACAATCCTGCTGCTATCTCTTCTGCACGCTTGGCCTCGTACGCAAGCTTTTTGCGTGCCCCCTCAATAATCTCCTGGGCCTGAAAAGGCGGTACTACCACTACGCCATTTTCATCCCCCACAACGATATAGCCGGGTAATACAGGCACGCCACCACAGCTAATGGGCAAATTGATTTCTCCGGGGCCATCTTTGTCTCCAACGCTTGGGGTTGCGCCGCGGGCAAATATTTTAAACTTTTTTTCCTGCAACTCCCCAATATCCCGGATACAGCCATCTACTATTACTCCACCCAGTTTTTTGCGGTGAACAATCGATGCCATGAGCCCACCCATAACACTGTTGGAGGTACAGCCGCAGGTATCCACCACGATTACGTCCCCTTCACAGGCTATCTCAATGGCTTTGTGGAGCATTAAGTTGTCCCCTGGACGCATACGAACTGTTAGTGCGGGGCCAGCTATCTTAATCTCTTGTAAAACAGGTTTGATACCACTATCCATAACGTTAAACTTATTCAGTCCATCGGCAATGGCAGGTGAGCCAAGTTCCTGCAGCTGGGCTACTACTTGAGGATTGGGTCGTTGAAAATCTGCTCCAATACAAAACCCAATTTTACCGGTATATTCAAATTTCATAAGTGGATCCTTTCTGCGCAGTAGGCAAACAGCAGCGCCGATAAACACCAGCGCTGCCACCATTGGTTTTATACAAACTCTTCGCTCACCACCGGGAAAAAGCTAGCAAAACTCTCGGCATATTTGTAAGCCTTGTTGCCGCTAATTCTGCGGGCATGGTTGCCTCGGAGGAAGGCTCGCTGGGTGTAATACTCGATAAGGTGGCCTTGCGCCTTAAAACATTTCATAGCAGCAACCTTTTGTTCATAGGTATCTGTGATGTCTATAAACATAGCGGGAACAAACCCGCTGATTTCGGTTTGGTGGGGCTCAAAGCCAAACAGCATCATCTGCTTTGTGGTACCGTATCCGGGAGTGATAACACCATTGGAATTGGACATGATGCTGCAACGGAATACAAAATCGCTGACCCGGTTGTGGTCGGGATTGAGCACATCGTTTTTGTCATGGGTTAAAATAATATCTGGCTGAATTTGGCGGATCTTCAGCAGCATTTGCTCCTCCCGCTCCTTGGTGATGTCCATGGGATAGTCGTCGTAATCCCAGAATTCTATATTTTTCAGTCCCAAAATTTCAGCAGCCGCAGTGGTTTCCTCACGACGTATCCGCTTAACCCCCTCTACCGTCTGTCCCGGGATATCCCATAAATCATTGGATTCTCCTCTGACACCGAAGCTGAGGATGACCAGGTGTACCTCGGCACCTGCATTTATGTATTTGGCGATTACACCGCCGGATCGCCATACATAGTCGGCGGCATGGGCGCTGACCACAAGCACCTTCTTATCTTTCATCATTGGTAGACTCTCCTTTTACCAAAGCAATAATGATAACAAAATTGTTCTACAATATTGTATGTAATATAACATAAAGCATTTCTTATGTCAATGATAAAGGGGCAGTTATTTGTGAAAATCCATGATATTGATTAACAAATGGCAACTGAATAAGTTTTTCATTGACAATAATATGAAAGCATCGTACAATATTGTTGAACAATATTATGTATCAGATAAGGAAAGAAAACGCGATGAAAAACCAAACTCTGGAAATATATAGCATAATGAAGGAGAATATTCTCAACGGAGTTTATCTACCTTCCGAAAGTCTCACAGAGCTTGATTTATCAAGTAAATTTCAAGTGAGCCGCAACACTGTTAAAAAAGTGTTGCTGATGTTGGAAAAAGAAAGTCTTATCACCATAGAACAAAACAAAAGTGCAAAGATTCGTGCATTTACCATCGATGAGGTTTTGGGTTGCCTAGAGCTTCGATGCCTTTTGGAGGAATATGTTATTGAGAAGGCGGTAGCAAATATAACCCCTGAGCAAATCGAAGAAATGCAGCGGATACACGACAACATGACGCTGCTCTCCCATAAAGGAGATTTATTGGAATACAGCAAATGCAACAAGCTTTTTCATGAAATAATATACAATGCCTGCTCCAACCCAGCAGCGGTAGAGATGGTGGAGACAATCAAGAATCAAATTAATCGTTACAACTTTAAAACCATTTTGATCCCTGGACGGGCCCCTGTGTCTTTACAAGAGCATGGAGATATATTGGAAGCCATTAAAGCAGGCAATGCCGCCTTGGCAAAAGAAAAAATGGTTGCTCATATTTGCAGTGTAAGCAAAATTATCAGCGACAATCGAACTCTTATCTTCTAGTAAATGACAAACGTCCTTCGCTAATTTAGCGAAGGACGTTTTTTCAAAGCAGATATCACAAAATATAAGCACTGCTTTTGTCGAATCAACCGAAAAATATCTTTCATGATGAATTTTATTGACACTAAGGTGTAATGATGTTATCATTTTCATTAAACAAAATTGTTCTACAATAATGAGTATCTATCTAAGGAGGTTTCCTATGAAAGAACTGATACAGGGTGCATATGACCTACATGTTCATTCAGCGCCTGATATCCTGCCCCGTAAAATGGACGATTTGGAAATGGCTGAGCGCATTACTGCCAGTGGTATGGCTGGCTACGCTATTAAATCCCACTATTTCTGCACCAGCGAACGTGCCACCTTGGTTAAAAAGCTTTACCCAACCTGCGATGCCATTGGCACCATAACCCTCAACAGTTCAGTGGGCGGTATTAACCCTACTGCTGTGGAGATGGCAGCACGCTCCGGGGCAAAGCTTGTATGGTTTCCTACCTGTGACAGTGAACATGAAATTCAGCATGTTTTTGGGGGTGACCCCAACAAAAAGCTTCCTTATTGGGCGCAGATTATTGTTCAGTTAAAAGAAGAAGGTATACAAATCCCCACTATCTCCTTAACTGAGAACGGGAAACTCACTACCCAAACCCACGAGGTGCTGGATGTAATCGCAAAATACCAAATGATTTTGTCCACAGGACATATGTCTCACCAGGAGACCTTTGCCTTGGTTAAAGCAGCTAAGGAACATGGTGTAAAAAACATTGTTATCACCCATGTGGATTTTCCCACCACCTTTTATACCATTGACGAGCAAAAGGAACTGGCATCCTATGGTGCTGTCATGGAACACTGCTATACCACCTTTGCTACTGGCAAGGTCGATTTTGCCGTAACACTGGAGCAGATACGTGCACTGGGCGCTGATACTGTTATTTTGGGAACTGATTTGGGACAAGCAACCGCTATTTACCCAGACGAAGGACTGGCCGAGTTTGCCAATAGTTTATACAAGGCAGGCATTTCAGAAACGGATATCCGCAAAATGACAGTGGACAATAATAGACGGCTACTGAATCTGTAAACTTTATATTAAATTTACAAGAACGGAGAAATGTACATGTTAATTCGCAAGACCGTATCCTTGCTCATGACCATGGTATTCCTTGTTGGTCTTTTGGCCGCTTGTTCCTCCGAACCGCCAGCAGCTCCGGGCGTCTCCTCTGCAGCTTCTTCCCAGGAATCCGCTCAAAGCGCAGCTCCAGCACCTGCTGCCGGCGGTCCTCGCCAGGACGTAGTTATCGGAACCGCAGGCACTGCAGGCACTTACTATGTGGTAGCTGCAGCTATGGCCCAAGCCATTAACAACAATTCCTCGCTGATTAATGTTGTGGCTCAGCCCACCAAGGGTTCTATTGAAAACATAAACCTCACCAGCGTTGGGGATATCCATTTTGGCATGTCCAATGCGGATGGCGTATATTTTGCTGCCAACGGCACCGAAACCTATGCACAAACCGGCAAGCAAAATATTATGGGTATGATGTCCCTGTATATGAGTGCGGGTCAAATGGTAACCCAGAAAACCTCCGGTATAAAAAGCTATGCCGATCTGAAAGGCAAAAAGGTTTGCTTAGGGCCACCCAGCACCACCATCGTAGAGATGTCCAAAGCCATATTGCGTGAATATGGCATAGATCCCGAAAAAGATATAACCCCTTTCTATCTGGCTTTTGATGAAGGCTTGCAAAAGCTGACTGATGGTGAAATTGACGCAACTTTCTTTGTAGCCGGTGTTCCCACAGCTGCACTGATTAACGCCTCTTCCACCGGTGCTGTAGATTTTGTGGAAGCAAGCGAAGAAGTTATTCATAAAATTGCAGGTGAAAAGCCTTATTATTCCCCGTTTATCATCCCAGCCGGAACCTACAAGGGAATTGATAGAGATATCCTGACACTAAAAATCATGACTGAAATTTTCGTAAATAGTGATACACCAGAAGATGTTGTGTACGAATTTGTAAAGCAAGCACTGGAAAATGTGGATTCCTATCAGGATGCCCATGTGGTAGTGGCGGAGATTACTCCCGAAACTGCTTGGAAGGTAAGCGCCGAGCTTCATCCGGGTGCTGCAAAGTACTATAAGGAAATTGGCGTATTGCAGTAAGCGAAAAACCATCCGCTGCGTCATAGATTAAACGGCGTGGCGGATTCTTTTTTATCGAGGGGGTAAATCCTAATGTTGGAACCAAGCAATGTCGCCAATACTAACCCAAAAAAACCATTGCTAAAGGTATGCGATCTTTTGGTAGTTATCACAGTAATCGCAATGGCTTGTTTTCATATGTACACAGCGTCTATCGGCGTTATGCCATCCTATGCCCAGTCTGCTATACACTGGGCAATGGTTGGAACCTACATCATTATCACACGGCCACTGAAATTTAAAGGCGGCATTCTTATCGACGCCGTACTTATTGCCATAAACCTGTATTTAACCTATTATCAACTTGTTTTACAAAAAAAGTTTATACTCTCGGCTGGTATTTACACAAAGTTTGAAATTTATCTTTCCATTCTTTCCATTATTGTAGCCGTCGAGATTGCCAGGCGAACCATTGGTAAAATCTTACCGGTTATATCAATACTGTTTATTGTTTACGCACTCTGCGGCAGTGCAGTTCCAGGCATGTTCCGTACTATGAAATTCTCCATAACCCGTATTGCCCCCTATCTGTATACCTCTAGTGAGGGTTTATACGGCCAAACACTGTATGTTTCTGCGCAATTTATCTTTTTATTTGTTCTATTCGGCGCTATTTTGGAGCTTACCGGTGCTGGAGAATTTTTTGTAAACCTTGCTTTTGCCCTTACCGGCAAAATTCGTGGCGGCCCGGCACAAGCTGCCATCTACTCTAGTATGCTTATGGGTACCATCAACGGGTCTGGTGCCGCCAATGTGGTTACCACCGGAACATTTACCATCCCCCTTATGAAAAAGGTGGGCTTTTCGCCAAGTATGTCTGGCGCCATCGAGGCAGTCGCCTCTAGCGGGGGGCAAATTATGCCACCTGTTATGGGTGCTGTGGCATTTTTAATGTGTGAAATAACCGGTATTGGTTACGGAACCATTGCCATTGCAGCATTTATTCCGGCTGTGCTGTACTATGTCACCCTTTCCATTTCGGTTTACCTGAATGCGCGTAAGCACAATATACCTGCTACGCCTAAGGATCAAATGCTGGATGCTAAAAAGGTGCTTGCAGAGGGGTGGATATTCTTTGCCCCCTTACTGCTTTTAATCGCTATGCTTTGTATGGGCTACAGTGCACAAAAAGCAGCTTTTTATTCTATTCTTCTAACAATCCTGGTTGGGTTTATAAAAAATCGTGCCAACATGACACCCCAAAAGTTTTTAGGGGCGCTGAAAAGTGCTGTAAGCGGTATTGCCCCCATTGCTTCGGCGTGTATACTTGCTGGTATCATTATGGGTGTAATCAATCTTACCGGGTTAGGACTGAAAATCAGCGGTATTATTGAGATGCTTGCTGCAGGCAGACTGATTGTAGCGTTGATACTGGCTATGCTAACAAGCCTATTGTTGGGTATGGGACTCCCCACATCTGCCGCTTATATGATTCTTGCTGTATTAGTGGCACCCGCTGTAATCAAAATGGGGGTAACCCCTTTGGCCGCCCATTTATTTATTCTGTATTTCGGTGCATTGTCTACCATCACCCCGCCTGTTGCACTTTCAACTTTTGCTGCTGCCGGTATTGCAGGAGCAAACATTTGGAAAACCGGTGTGGATTCCATGAAATTGGCGGCAACAGGGTTTATCATTCCCTTTATTTTCTGTTATAACTACCAGCTTTTGTTGATAGGCTCACCACTGAGCATACTATTTGCCGTAGTAACAGCAATTGTAGGATGTGGTGTACTGTCTGTTTCACTCAACGGATGGTTATTTAAAGATTTGGGGGTAATAAGCCGCATTCTTTTGTTCCCATGCGCGATTTTACTCATTCTTCCGGAGCCCTTGCTTGCAAACCTGGCAGGTGCTGTGGGCTTTGGCGCAGTGTGGTTTGTAAACGCCAAAATACTACGTAGGCAACAAATTGTATAATGCCAAAGGCGGACGGATATTCTTGTCCGCCTTTGTCTTGCCATTTCTGCCCTACGCCCGTATATACGGGCTTTTTAAGAGCGCCAAGAGGGCATGGGGGATTTTGCCCAGTGAAAAGCAAAGTAAGGAGAAAAGTAAATAAACACCTCAAAACTGTTATAAACCACTTGTTTTAAGGTGTTTATTTATCTACGAAAAGGATGTTATTTTCTCCAGATAAACTCATTGATTATTTTGGTGTAAGACTGTATTAGCTTGACGACCTTTTCAGATACATTTGTATCGGTGTAGTCATAAACATTTGCAGCGGCTTTTTGGGCATCAAACATCTCGGTTGCCAGAGCAATTGCTTGTTGCATATCTTTAAATTCGATTCCCCCGATAACCATTGCACCTTTATCAAACACTTCGGGGCGTTCTGTAGATGTGCGTATTAAAACTGCGGGAAAGTGCAATATTGCACTTTCCTCCGAAAGTGTACCACTATCGGACAAAACACAAAAAGCGTTTTGTTGCAGCCGATTGTAACTGGAAAAACTAAATGGTTGTAATGCACGAACCAAAGGGTGGAATTGAAAGTGCCTTTGTTCAATAAATTTAAGGCTTCGGGGGTGGGTGG
>CAYNCW010000052.1:0-11454 GCA_964395635.1 uncultured Oscillospiraceae bacterium | reverse complement strand
ACCACCCGGAGAGTTGATATAGAGATTAATATCTTTTTCCGAATCGATTCCTTCCAGATACAAAAGCTGCGCCACCACCAGGCTGGCGGTTGTGTCGTTTACTTCGTCGCACAGCATAACAATTCGGTCGTTGAGCAAGCGAGAGTAAATATCATAGCTGCGCTCACCGCGGTTTGTTTGTTCTACTACCATTGGTACCAA
Source organism: uncultured Oscillospiraceae bacterium (assembly GCA_964395635.1). Lineage (GTDB taxonomy): Bacteria > Bacillota > Clostridia > Oscillospirales > Ruminococcaceae > WRAV01. The sequence continues at coordinate 11,253 of CAYNCW010000052.1, read as the reverse complement.
TGCCATATGTTTCATGCACCTCCATTGTTGTTGCACAGGTACTGTACATACCTATGTAAAAGTTTGCATTTCAGTCCAGAAAATCTTCTGAAAGCGCCGAATGATACCAATTCCATTATCAGAAAAACAGTCGTTTTCTGATGGCTGCTGTTCGCCGCCTTTTGTGAATTGGTATCATCAGCTTTTGGGCTGCCCAAACTACAGGCTACGAGCAGGGTCCGCTTGTCAATTTTAAAGGATTGTTATGCATCGTATAAGTCTTTGACCCCAAAGATTATTCCTCAGTTTCAGCCTCTTCTTTTGCCTTGGTGGTTTTCTTGACTGTAGGCTTTCTGGTGGCTTTTTTCTTTGCAGGTTTGTCTTGGTCGTCGGAAGCTTCGGCAGCTTCTTTCTTTTCGATAACTTCGGTAATTACCGCGTTGCTGCGAACAATTTCCACCGCTTTGCTGGTTTTCTTATCGGCAATAACATCCTTTTCAGATACAAAGCCCCGGAGTTTTTCCACTTCCATCTTATATTCTTCTGCCATATTGTTGTATTCAGCTTCCACCTCTTCGGCGGTAACCTCAATTGCTTCCAGCTCAGCAATCTTTTCCAGAGCCAAACGCACCTTTACCTGGCGCTCAGCTTGTTTGCGGAAGCCCTGGCGGAAATCTTCCATCTGCATCCCGGTGTATTGCAGATACATTTGAATGTTCATGCCTTGAGATGCCAGACGATACTCAAAATCCTTGGCAATTTCGTCTATACGGTTTTCGTACATGCACTCGGGAATATCCCCTTCCAGGTTCTCCACAATAACGTCAATAAGTGCATTTTCCAGCTCGTTTTGTGCTGCGTTTTCTGCACTTTCCTGGATTTTGGTGCGGATATCTGCGCGCATTTCCTCCAAGGTATCAAACTCGCTGACATCCTTGGCAAATTCATCATCCAATACAGGCAGTTCCTTTGCCTTAATTTCTTTCAGCTTTACCTTAAACAGAGCAGGCTTGCCCTTAAGTTCTTCTGCATGATATTCTTCCGGGAAGGTTACATTGACATCAAACTCTTCCCCAGGCATGTGGCCGACAATCTGCTCTTCGTAGGTATCGATAAAGGAGCCGGAGCCAAGGGTAAGTTTAAAGTCTTCGCCCTTTCCACCAGGGAATGCTTCGCCATCTACAAATCCTTCAAAATCGATAACCGTCTCGTCATCCATTTGGGCAGCTCTATCTTCAACGGTTACGATTCTTGCATTGCGCTCCTGCATTCTTTTTACTTCGGCATCTACATCTTCTTCGGTAATCAGCCGCAGATTTTTCTCAGCTTTGATTCCCTTGTAATCTTTGATGGAAACTTCGGGCTTCACGGTGACGGTTGCCTTAAATGTAAACCCAGTTTCTTTGTCCAGAGAAAGAACCTCCACATCTGCTCTATCCACCGGCTCAATACCAGCTTCATCAATAGCTTCAGAGTAAGCCTTGGGATACAAATCATTCATGGCATCTTCCAGGAAGATACCTTCGCCATACATTTTCTCAATAATTTTTCTGGGGGCTTTGCCTTTGCGGAATCCGGGAACTGCAATGGATTTTACCTTGCGCTTAAATACCAAATCCGCTGCTTTTGCCAATTCCTCGGCGCCAACTGCAATCTCCAGTTCTACAATATTGTTTTCCTTTTTCACTGTGGAAGTCAAACTCATCTACATTATCCTCCTGTACTTTATCCCGCCGTCTAGGCTAGGTTACGACGGGATCACCGTCATTAAACCATATTATTGTATCATAAAGAGAGTGAAATTGAAACAGGTAATTGAAAATTATTCTTCATGGAGCCTGGTTTTTTCAACCTTGACGGGATCAAAGCGGAGATAATCTGCTGCAATCATTTGAAAATGAATGCCGTGTACAGTTCCCTGTATGGCAAATTTGTGTCCGGCTCCATGAATATGACCATAATAACACTGCTTTATACCATATTTCTGCATAACCTGGATAAAAGGTTCCAGGGTTTGTCCCGAAAATAAAGGCGGATAATGCAAAAATAAAATACTCTCATTTTGCCGGTTCTGGACACTTTGCAGCGACGCTTCTATCCGCATAGCTTCTCTGCGAATAATCTTATCATCGTGGGCTTCACCGCTTTCAAAAAGCCAACCTCGGGAACCACAAATGTTAACGCCTTCTACAGAGTAGCTGTTGTTGTGCAGAATTTGCAAGGAGTCCAACCCATTGTCCCGAAACAGTTCCATCATTTTTGTGTAGGATGTCCACCAATAATCGTGGTTACCTTTTAGGAGTATTTTGGTTCCCGGCAGTTTGTGCAACAGTCGAAAATCCGGAAGTGCTTCAGCCAGACTCATCCCCCAGGAGGTATCGCCTGCCTACACCACTGGATCGGTAGCCTTAATCTATTTTTGCCAGTTTTGGATAAGTTTTTCAGCGTGATTATCCCATCCCGGAAAAATATCCATTGGTTTTTTGGCGGCAACCGACAAATGCAGGTCGCCAATTGCGTAAATTGCCATACTTCTCCTTGGTTGTTACAATTTTGCTGGTATGCACAACCTTGTGCTGCACAAACTAGTAGCGAAAGGAGTGTGCAAAAAATGAATGTTACTCAAAATAGTGCTACAAATTCTCAACATGCCATTGCAGGCATAACCTGTGATGTAACCAACTGTCATTATCATCATTCAGGCGGCACCTGCTCTGCTGAAAAAATTAAAGTAGGCCCGCAGTATGCAGCATCTTCCGCAGATACCATTTGCGCAACCTTCAAACCCAAACACTAAAGCATTTTTACAATATCTTTCCCACCCAAAACCTACTATAAACAAGGGATAAAGCTCGGAGATATCTCCGGAGCTTATCCCTTGTTCTTTATTTCTAAATCCCAAGCGTTTGCGCCACCACCTGGGTCATTTGCTGGGTTGCGCAGCTGCTTTCAAACCGTACCGATTTGTTTTCCAAATCTAATATCTGTTGTGGTATCTGGGTTTTGGTGTGATTGCTCAGCTCTTTGGCCTGGGCGAATTCATCCATATCCCATGTGGTTTGCGTAAGGGCAGCAAGAATGCTGGCGCTAAACTTGTAAGGGCTTGCAGTGGAAGCAATTAGTGCTTTGGTTTTGTCACCAGTTTGAGCCACATAATCCTCGTGCACCTTTTTTGCCACCGCTGTATGGGTATCACACAGATAATCATAGGTATGAAATACAGTGCGGATGGTCTGCGAAGTGGAAGCTTCGTCACAATAGCCACCGAAGAATTCTGCGTTAAGCTTTTCTTTCACCACATTGCTGACTGTATAGCTGCCGGTTTTTGCCAGGCTATCCATCAGTTGAGCTACCTGCTTGTCGTCCTCTTCATACAAAGCAAAGAGCAATCTTTCCAAATTGCTGGAGATGAGAATGTCCATGGAGGGAGAGGAGGTCATGTAAAACTCCCTGTTGCGGTTATACTGCCCAGTTTGGATAAAATCAGTGAGGACGTTGTTAACATTGGAAGCACAGACTAATCTGCCAATTGGCAGACCCATCCGTTTTGCATAATAGGCGGCAAGAATGTTGCCGAAGTTACCGGTAGGTACCACCACATTAAGGGTATCCCCCAAAGCAATTTCCTCCGACTCCACCAGATCGCAATAGGCGCTGATATAATACACTATCTGGGGAACCAAACGCCCCCAGTTAATGGAGTTAGCGCTGGAAAACATCATCCCGGACTTGTCCAGTTTTTCCTGCATTTCCAGATTTGTAAAAATTGATTTTACTCCGGACTGGGTGTCGTCGAAATTTCCAAACACGCCACAAACTCCAACGTTTTCCCCTTCTTGGGTTTGCATCTGCAGCTTCTGCACCTTGCTCACACCGTCTTCGGGATAAAACACTAAGATTTTGGTGCCCGGCACATCCCGGAAGCCTTCTAGCGCAGCTTTGCCGGTATCCCCAGATGTGGCCACCAAAATAGCAGCCTCTTTGCCCTGCCCCACCTTTTTCATCGAGGTGGTCAACAAATGGGGCAACAGCTGCAGCGCCATATCTTTAAAGGCACAGGTGGGCCCATGCCACAGCTCCAGCATATAGGTATCCGGGGAAAGTTTCGCCATTGGGGCAATTTTTTCATCATCAAACTTGCCGGTGCCATATGCGCCAACCACACAGCTGTGAATTTCCTGTGGGGTAAAGTCGGTGAGAAAATCAGACAATATGTCACAGGCACGCTCTACGTAGCTTTTGTGTATGAGCCCTTCCAGCCTTTGGGTGGTATATTGCGGCAGCTTGGTGGGTACAAACAGCCCACCTTCATTAGAAATGCCCTGCGCGATAGCCTGGGCGGCGGATATTACCACATTTTTGTTGCGTGTGCTTGTATATTGCATCTAAAATCCTCCCTTACATAATACCCATTGTATCTAAAATGATACCGGTTTTGTTGCGATCAATCAGTATCCTTCTCTATTTTTCCGCAAAAAAACCAGCTGCGTTATTAAACAAAATATTTTGCAAAACCCTAGTGGGTATGCCGGATCTTTTCAAGGTTTCCACCAAATACTCCAGCTTCTCCAACCCTTGTATATACTCAGGTATCGCAGCGCCATCAAAATCCGAACCCAAGGCCAATACCTCTTCTCCTCCCAAATCCAGGAAATGGTGGAGATGGCGTATGAGATCCTGTATACTGTTGGTTTGGCCATTTTCCCGAATGAATCCACTGTAGTAGTTTAGCCCCACCAATCCTTTTCGCCGGCATATCTCCCGAAACATATCATCGGTGAGGTTTCGCCGGTGATGGCACACTGCGCGGGCGTTGGAATGGCTGGCAACAAAGGGGGCATCGGTAATTTCACATAGCTCATAAAATCCGGTATCGCTTAGGTGGGATGCATCCACCACTATCCCCAATTTTTCCATAAGGGGTACCACCTGACGGCCAAAAGGGGTAAATCCCTTTTGGGTTGCGGCACCGCCACAAATCTCATTTTCCCCGTTCCAAGTAAGGGTCATCATCTTGACCCCTGCATCCCGGAGCATGTAAACATTGTCAAGCTTGCCTGCCAGTACTGAGCCGCCTTCCACTGTAAGCATAGCAGCAAAGGGTTTTTCCGCCAAGATAGCGGCAATATCCTTGGGAGACTGCACCTGAGCCACCAGCTGATGGTGTGTCTCCAGCTCCTTTTGAAACACCGCAAGCACAGACTGAAAATACTGCTCTGCTTCCTGCCCTCTTAGGGTATCCGGCATAAAAACCGCCATTGCCTGGCAAAGGCGCATTCCCAAGGGTAGCTTATCCAACGAAAAGTGTAGGGTAGTGTTGCACAGACCCAGATTTTGCTTGTAGCATTCGGTCAAAGTGTCACAGTGCAGATCAAAAATGTTTTGAATAGGCGCCATCGTCAAACGCTCCCGTCCAGTAATTGTAGTGGAGGATATGCCCTTGTTTGTTGGTGATAATACTCAACATGTCAAAACGGGGTTGGAGCTGGCAGTCGGTTTGGGCCAGATAGCAAAGTGCTGTTTGAATAATACGGCGCTGTTTGGTGGAGTTCACCGCTTGTTCTCCAGGAAAACTGCTGTTTTCCCGCCGGGTTTTTACCTCTATAAAACAAATGTATTCGGTGTCCCGGGCAATAATGTCGATTTCACCGTAGGGGCTACGCCAGCCCCGTTCCAGGACTGTAAGCCCTTGCTTCTGCAACACCTCGGCGGCAAATCGTTCCCCCATTGCCCCCAAGGCTTTGTTCCAGTTCACCCTATTGCCTCCCGCCACTTTCGCAGAAAGCTTTCCCTATGTATCGGGCTGGGGCCATATGTATCCAGCAGCTCATAATGCAGTTTGGTGGGATACCCTTTGTGCTTGGCAAACTGGTATTGGGGATAAAGCTTGTCCAGCTCCAACAGGTGCCTGTCTCTAGCCACCTTGGCTAGAATAGAAGCGGCCGCAATTGCAGCACTGGTTCCGTCCCCTTTTACCACAGTCCTGGCCAATATCTCCGCGCCAGGATCTTTGTTTCCATCCACCAGCAGCAGACTGGGAACCTGTTTAAGCCCCGCTATTGCCCGGCGCATAGCCAGCAGGGATGCTTGCAGGATGTTTATCTGGTCTATCTCTTTATGATCTGCACAGGCTATGCAGTAATCCGCTACTTCCAGTATCTGCTCAAACAACAGATCTCGTTTTTTCTCGGTAAGTTTTTTTGAGTCATTCAGCCCCTGGAGTATGGGATTTTCCGGCAGAATAACAGCGGCGGCATACACCGGTCCCGCCAATGGCCCTCTGCCTGCTTCATCCACCCCTGCAACCAGAATAAACCCCTCTGCCTTTACTTCACTGTCATATGCATATAAACTCATGGTGCCTTCTCCAAGGTGATGTTGCCGATGGTACCTGCTCTAAACTCATCCAGCACAGTAATGGCGGCGCGTTCGGTATTGATTGCACCACCGGGTAAAAGCATTCCTCGCTTTTTGCCCACTGCTGACAATAGCGCAAATCCGTCCTGGACAAGATCATCTGCTTCCAGCTTAAAGCGGGATGCCACTAGCTTGGGATATAGTTGTGCCAAAGCCTCTAACAGGCGCATAGCCAGGCCTTCCAGATCCAGCACATCATCTTTTACCGCGCCGGTAAAAGCCAGATGTTCCGCTACTGTTTGATCCTGAAATTTGGGCCAGAGAACGCCGGGCATATCCAAAAGCTCCATGCCGCCTTCCACCTTAACCCACTGCTTTCCTCTAGTTACACCGGGGCGATCTTCCACCTTGGCCCGTTTGTTCCCCGCCAAGCGGTTGATAAAGGAGGATTTGCCTGCATTGGGTATACCCACCACCATCATGCGGATTGGGCGGCCCACCATGCCTTTGCTGCGGCGATGCTCCAGCAGCTTAAACAGGGTTTGTTCTATCAGCCCAGGGAATGCCTTAAGCCCTTTGCCACTACGACAGTCTACAGCCAGCGCCGGTATCCCCTGTTCCTTATAATAGCTACACCAGCGTTTGGTCTGCGAGTCGTCTGCCATATCACTTTTGTTCAGTAGGATTACCCTTGGTTTTCCCCCCAGCAACTTATCCAGCTCGGGATTGGCCGACGCCATGGGGATTCTGGCATCCCGTAGCTCCACCACAATATCCACCAATCGCAGATTGCTTTGCATTAATCGGCGGGTTTTTGCCATGTGCCCTGGAAACCACTGTATGGATGGCGCTGATGCTTCGCTCAAATCAATTGCTCCTTTGCTCAGGTCTGTATCAAACACTTCAAACAAATTCTTACTTTGGTACACCCATATTGTGGTAAGGTAAAAGTCGGTATACCACTTTGCCCAAAATATACCGCTGATCCACCATGCCCACTTGAGAGGCTCGGCTATCCCAGGAGTAGTTGCGGTTATCCCCCATTAAAAACACATGGCCGTAAGGCACCAGTACCGGCTGGGAAAAATCCGTATCGTAGCTGACGTTGGTGGGGGTGCCTACATACGGCTCATCCAATGCTTGACCGTCAACATACACAATTCCCAGATTAAAATCTATGGATACCGTTTGGCCGCCCACTGCAATCACCCGCTTAATAAGGGGTTCGCCACGGCTGTTGGGTTTGGTTGCCACCACAATATCCCCGTTTTGGGGGGTATAATTGAGCCGGGAGATAAATAGCCGGTCATTCTGCTCTAGGGTGGGGTTCATGGAATTGCCATCCACCCCCGCCATACGCACAACAAAGGTAAACAATAGCACAACAGCTACCACTGCCATCATACCGGCCTCTACCCAGTCATACAATTCATGAAGCAAGGATGTGCTCACGTCTTGTTTGGGAATAAATTCTTCGTTCATAAGGTTACCTCCTGTTTTTAAAAGCAGATGGTTAGAACCCTAAAAAAGCAAAAAGGGACTATACAAAGCCCCTTTCTACACACAATGTTAACGAATTGCTTCTTTGACCTTAGCGGCTTTACCCACTCTGTCACGAAGGTAGTACAGTTTGGCTCTACGCACACGGCCTTTGCGTATAGTTTCCACCTTGTCCACGCTGGGGGAATGGATAGGAAATACTCTCTCGATACCAACGCCATGGGCTATCCGGCGCACAGTAAAGGTTTCGTGGATTCCACCGTGTTTTTTGGCGATAACAGTGCCTTCAAACACCTGAATTCTTTCCCGCTCGCCTTCCTTGATTTTAACGTGTACCCGCACAGTATCACCGACATTTACTACCGGCAACTCCGCTTTCAGGGAGTCCTGTGCAATTTGCTTTAAAGCATCCATTCATGCTCCTCCTTAATATTCAGACATTCATTCCCGCAATGCGGCAGAGGACTGTCCGCTTCAATGTCGCAGTTTTAAAGCTGTTATACTTTAAAACCGTGCATTAAACCCCTCTGTTTTATAAACAGCGGAAGGTTACATACCGTGTTATTATACCACACACCCATACCCTGTGCAAGTAGTAATTTGCCAAAATGCAGGGAAATTCCCTTTTGATGGGTTGTTGTTCAGCTTAGCTGGTTATTTTACTGGCAGCAAACGGATATTTTTCCAGATATATTCCATACTATGATGGGTGATTAACATGAAGCAAATCAAACAGAAGCAGAATGAAACCATAACACCAGCCCTTACGCAGATGGTGCTTTCAGCAATTAATAAATCCGTGTTGGAACGCGACTTGATCGACATGGGGATGTATCAAAAAATACAAGGAAAAATCAAAGGTGGCAAACACTGCCAGCCTGAGCACCCCTTTACTTGATACAGGGGCTATGCTACAATTTTTTATGGCACCATATTTAAAGATGGTGCCAAGATCCTAAACTGTAGAGGAGGCTGTCCCTTGAACCTGTATGAAATACGGGAACAGCTTAGAAAAGGCGCTACTATATATACTCTGCCGCTGGAGGTCACCTTCTATGCACGGGTTTCCACATCTTCCGACGAGCAGCTGAACAGTATTGCAAATCAAATATCCTATTTTGAGCAAAAAATTCAGCAAAATCCACTCTGGACCTTTGTACCCGGCTATATCGACGAAGGGATCAGTGGTATTTCTACCCAAAAGAGAGAGCAGTTTAACCGGATGATAGCGGACGCAAAACGAGGCAAGTTTAATCTTATACTCACAAAAGAGATTTCTCGGTTTGCCCGTAACACCATAGATAGTTTGACCTATGTAAGCCAGCTTTTGCAACAGGATGTTGGTGTTTATTTTGAGACTGATAATTTGAATACCTTGGAGCCGGATTCGGATCTGCGCCTCACCATCATGTCCTCTATTGCCCAAGAGGAGGTGCGCAAGCTTTCGGAGCGTGTCAAGTTTGGCCATCGTAAGTCCATAGAAAATGGTAAGGTGCTGGGCAACTCCCGTATCTTTGGCTACGATCACATTGACTGTAAACTGGTTATCAATCAGTCTGAGGCAGAGATGGTGCATAAAGTATTTACTCTGTACGCCCAGGGCATCAGCTTTCGCCAAATAACTCGCTATCTCTATGAGGCGGGCTACCGCAACCGAAATGGCAACCCCATCCACCACAATACCCTCATCGGTATTTTGACCAACCCCAAATACAAAGGCTATTATTGCGGCGGCAAGGTGCAGATTTTAGATTACAAAACCAAAAAACAGCATTTTCTGCCCCAAGATAGGTGGCTAATGTACAAGGATGAATCCGGCGAAACTGTTCCTGCTATTGTGGAGGAGGAACTCTGGGAGAAGGCTAATCAAATTTATAAACTGCGCAGTAAGCAGGCTCAGGTGCAAAAAAACCCATACCAGCGCTCGCTGTATTCCGGTAAGCTTATGTGTATGGAACACAGCGCCCCCTTTTACCGAAACAGCTACACATATAAAGGTATAAAGCGGATGCTGTGGTACTGTAAGCACAAAAAGGAGGATTTTGGAGAGGCGTGTGTTGCCCCAAGATTGTATGAAGACGAACTGGAAACAATCATCACCGCCGCCATGACCCCCATTTTGCAAAACCGTACCCAATTTTTAAGCCAGTACCTGGAGATTTACCGGGAGGTGCTGAAAAACAAGAGCTATCAGCAGGACATGCTACGGATACAAAAACAAATTGAGCAGATAAACGCCCGCAAAAACAAGCTGCTGGATCTTTCCCTGGACGGCAAAATCTCCAACCAAGAGTTTGGCGCTCGCAACGATGCCTTTAACCACCAGCTGGACAAGTGTCAACAGGAGCTGGAAGGCTACCAGGCACTGGAGCAGGAGCAAAAACAGGTGGATAAGCAGGTGCGGCGGATCTCCAAGGTGCTGGATACCCTGTTGACAGACAATCAAATCGACATTCACCTGGCCTTGGAGCTAATAGACAAGATTTGGATTGGCCGGTTGGACCAGCAAGGCAATGTGGATATACAGCTGGTTTTAAAAACCACTTCTGCTCTTTCGGTATGCTACAACAAGCAGGACAAAATTGTCTGGAGTTCCGGCAGCATGTTGAAGAAGATGATGCCAAAACTCCAGATACCCCTACAGCGCACCAACAGGCGGCTGGCGCAGCATACATACAATCTGGTAGCCCAAGTTGATGTGGGTATCCTGGTGGGCTAAAGGTACTTACTTTCACAGGCCTCAGCGGTCACAACAAAACGCTCAAGCCACTCCCGCCTGGGCAGCCAGCCGTTGTGTGGTGTTCAGGTACTCCTCCATCATACGCAGATCCCCCTGCATCTCGGCCAGCTCGGTATACAATAGGTGTCGGCGCTGCACCAAATTGCCCATAGGCAGCTTTTGCATCCGCAGCCGGGCAATCTCTAGGGTAAGGGTATCAATTCGCTCCTGCAGCTTTGCGCAGGAGCGTTTATAGGTTTTCACTGTATGGCTCATATTCATCATGGTGTCATTCTCCTTATGTTTTTCAGTTGCCCCATAGGGGATTGTATGTATATATTTGGTCATACGCTTGGTGGTCAATGGCAGATGCCTATGCATGCCCGGGCAGCTTTTCAGCTGTGGGGCTATATGTCCTCGTCCAGAAGCTCCCGCTCCAGGGCGTCATAAATCTCCATATACAGCTTGGTATACTGCTGCACCACCGCTTGTCCCGCCTTTATAGATTTACTCACAGCGGATACGCCTTTGTTTTGGATCCGGGCAATATCGGATTTTCGCATCCCCTTTCCATAAAACAGCTCCAGCTGCTGGCGTTGGGCAGGAGTAATGCAATTATCCATTGCGTGTTTTAGCGCTATTCCACAATGCCGCTTCCGGCGCCCATTATCCGACGCCCCAAAACCATAGGGCAAAAG
>CAYNCW010000051.1:0-11533 GCA_964395635.1 uncultured Oscillospiraceae bacterium | reverse complement strand
ATTATTGCTGGATTTTCCGGCAATTCTGTTGTATAATAGAAGGCAATGTGTAAATCGGTCTGCACGATGCGCAATTTGAGCGATGCTCCCAACGGCTCTGCATTGTAGACCGGCAATAAAAACGGGAGGAAAACCGGTTGGCGATAAAACCATATTTAAAATGGGCAGGTGGAAAACGGCAGCTTCTTCCCGCTATTTCCCGCCATATTCCCGCAACATATCAAACCTATTACGAGCCTTTTGTGGGCGCAGGCGCTGTATTTTTTTGGCTGCAGCCCCAACAGGGGGTTATTAACGATGCCAACAGCCAGCTGATTCTCACCTATCGGGTGATACAGTCCCATGTGGAGGAGCTGATAGCGCTTCTGGAGCGGTATCGGCAGAACAACAGCCCGGAACAGTACTATGCTGTTCGCCAGATGGACAGGGATCCGGAGCTGTTTGACACCATGACTCCGGTGGAAAAAGCAGCCCGGATTATCTACCTGAACAAGACCTGCTACAACGGTCTTTATCGGGTGAATTCTCAAGGGCTTTTCAATGTTCCCTACGGGCGGTACAGCAACCCCGCCATCTGTGAAGAAGAGACTCTGCGGGATATCAGCGACTATCTTAACCAAAATCAGATAGGCATTCTCAACGGGGATTTTGCCCAGGCGGTGGAGAATGCCACCGGAGAGGATTTTGTGTATTTTGATCCGCCCTACCACAGCCCTGCAAACACCAACTTCACCGGATATCAGGCAGGGGGATTTGACGAAGGGCAGCAAATTCGGCTGCGGGATCTGTTTGTGCGCCTAAGCGGACAGGGCACCCGCTGTCTGCTGAGCAATGCAGATACCCCCTTTATCCGGGGATTGTATGCCGATTTTTCCATGGAGGTGGTGACAGCCACCCGGGCAATCAATACAAAGGGCTGCGGCAGGGGGCCGGTAGACGAGCTTTTGGTATGGAATTGGTAGGTGAGGATGTATGGCGCTGAGCAACGATACGGCCTGGGAAATTCTTTTTGACCGGCACAATATACCGGCACAGATTGCACAAAACGGCCGGTTTGTCATCTCGGCGGCAGATATCAATAAGGTGCGGGAAGCGCGGCTGATGGCGAAGTTTGATCAGTCCTCCCAGCTGCCACAGATATTTAAGCAACACGGCCTGACGATACTGCCTCTTTCCCGGAGAGAGTATGTGATCGGGCCGTTTCGCACCTATAAAACCTTGGAGTATGCAGGCACCCGGCCAAAGCGTATGTATGCGCCAAAGCTGGAAACCATAGACCGCAACAGTGAAGCAGCGGCTATGCTGTATGCCTTTAACAGTGGGATCTTTCAGGATCTGATGCAGTCCTCCCAGGTGAGTTACACTGTGGGGGGGCGCACAACCACCGATGAGTTTGGGTTCAAGATACAGGATATAAGAGACCACCAAACCTATCATACCCTGGACATATCCAAGGCACAGGTGGAGATAGATGGCGGGTTTGAAACTGCCGATGCTTTTTATCTCTGCGAGGCCAAGAATATCATGGTGGAGGAGATGCTGGTGCGCCAGCTGTATTACCCCTACCGGCTGTGGACAGGGAAGATTCGCAAACCGGTTGTGCCGGTGTTTCTCATCTACTCCAACGATCTGTATCATGGGTTTGTATACCGATTTCGGGATCCTATGAACTACAACTCTTTGGAGTTTGTGCGGTATCAGTCCTACACCTTTTCGGACACCTATATCGGCATGGAGGATTTGCATAAGCTTTCCCGGCGGGTTGTGGTGGGGCAAGAGCCGGAGGTTACCTTCCCCCAAGCAAATTCTTTTGTGCGGGTGGTGGATCTTCTCACCATGCTTTTGTCCTCGGCCCTTAGCAAGGACGAAATCACCTACCGGTTTGCCTTTGATGAGCGGCAGACCGATTATTACCTCAAGGCCTGTGAGTATCTTGGCCTTTTGGTGTGGCGGGCGGATGGGGAGAAGATACGCTACAAGCTAACGGCGGAGGCGGTATCCATTATGGGCCTTTCTTACCGGGAAAAGTATCTGGCGCTGGCAGAGAAAGTGTTGCAGCGACCTGTATTCCATGGGGTATTTTGCCTTGCGCTGGAACGGGGAGCGGTGCCGGAGGTTCGGGAGATTTGCAGCATTATGCAGCAGTGTGGTTTGCCCTTAAATCCTTCCACCATCAAGCGCAGAGCCTCCACCGTGCGGGGATGGGTATCCTGGCTGATGGGACTGTGCGACACCGATCAGCTGCGATGGGATATATAGACAGTAAATACGAATAGAGAGGGAGTATAGTATGGTTGTATGTAATCAGGAGAGTTGTATTGGCTGTGGACAATGTGTGCGGGACTGTATAGCGGGCTGCTTGGCACTGGAAAACGGCAAAGCCCAGGTAAAAACGGATTGTATCTATTGTGGGCATTGTGTGGCTATCTGCCCGGTAAAGGCTATGTCTATTCCAGAATATGATATGGCGGATGTGGAAGAACATGCACCGGGGCAATATCCATTGGATCCAGAGGTTTTGCTTCACAACATTAAGTTTCGACGCAGTATCCGCAACTACCAGCAAAAGCCGGTAGAGCAGGAAAAACTGGAGTATTTGCTGCAAGCAGGCAGATATACTGCTACAGCAAAAAATTTCCAAGATTGCCGGTTTGTGATCATACAGGAGGAACTTTCCACCTTCAAGGAGCTTGTGTGGGGCGGGGTGGAGAAAGCCATTGCCGGGGAGCTGGAAGTGAACCAGGAAGTTGTGGCACCCTTGCGGGGAATTTCCATAATGCAAAAGCAGGAAAAGCCGGTGGATTATTTATTTCGCAATGCTCCGGCAGTTATCTACATTGCCTCCCCCTACGATATCAATGTGGGATTGGCTGCCCAAAACATCGAGTTGGCGGCGGTTGCTCAGGGGTTGGGTGTGATGTATAACGGGTATCTGGGTCGGATGCCGGGTCTGTATAAGCCGGTGGCGGATTGGCTGGAGATTGTTCCGGAGGGGAACACAGTGACCAGTATGCTGGTGGGATATCCGGCGGTTACCTATCGCCGTACTGCACCCAGACGTGCTGCGGATGTTATTTGGAAATAAAATTGTGCTGTTTTAAAATACAAGACCCCGCAACCATATGGTTGCGGGGTCTTGTTGCGCATTCACTGGATTAGCAGTGGGAATGACAGCATTCGTGATCCTTAATCTCGCCCACAATGGGGAGGGGATCGATACCCTGACGGGTATAGTAGTTGGAGATAGCGGAGCGGATAGCCTGCTCTGCCAACACCGAGCAGTGGATTTTTGCCGGGGGCAGTCCCTCCAACGCTTCCACCACTGCTTTATTGGAAAGCTGCAAAGCTTCATCGATAGACTTGCCTTTGATAAGCTCGGTGGCTATAGAGCTGGTGGCAATGGCTGCGCCGCAGCCAAAGGTTTTAAACTTAACGTCGTTGATGATGCCGCCCTGCACCTTGATGTACATTTTCATAATGTCGCCACAGGCGGGAGACCCCACCTCGCCGATGCCGTCTGCATCGGCAATTTCCCCTACATTGCGGGGGTTGGAGAAATGGTCAAGAACCTTATCGGAATAAATCATAGTTTTGCCGCCCTTTCTGCTGCAAATTCTATTCTATAGATAGTATTGTTTATTTTTCTTCGGCTAGTATGCGCTCCCACAGAGGAGACATGGAGCGAAGCTGCTCCACCGCCGGGGGAAGTATGGCCAAAATATAGTCAACATCCTCCGCGGAGGTGTTATCCGAGATGGACAACCGCAGTGAACCGTGTGCAACCTCATGGGGGAGACCGATGGCCAGCAGCACATGGCTGGGATCCAACGACCCAGAGGTACATGCCGAACCGGAGGAGGCACAAATACCGCTCATATCCAGCTTGAGAAGAAGGCTTTCACCCTCCACTCCTTCAAAGGAAATGTTCACATTGCCGGGGAGGCGTTGGGTTCTGGTGCCGTTGAGTTGGGTGTGGGGCAGCTTGAGAATTCCGTCTATCAGCTTGTCCCGCAGCGCCTGTACTGTAGCAGCTTTTTGGGAGATATTGCTGCAGGCTTCCTCAATGGCTGCACCCAGCCCCACAATAGCGGGTACATTTTCGGTGCCGGCCCGTCTGCCTTTTTCCTGTCCGCCGCCATCCATAAGGTTGGGCAGTCTTGGCACAGTTTTGCGGATATACAATGCGCCCACGCCCTTTTGTGCGTGAATTTTATGGCCGGACAGGGACAATAAATCTATGTTTTGTGCTTCTACGTCAATTTCTACATTGCCCACCGCCTGTACTGCATCGGTGTGGAAAAACACACCCTTCTGGCGGCAGAGTGCACCAATCTCTGCGATAGGCTGGATGGTGCCGATTTCATTGTTGGCGTACATGATGGTCACCAGGGCTGTGGTGTCCTGTATAGCGGCCGCTAGATCCTCCACCTTGACAATTCCGTCATTGCCTACAGGCAGTTTGGTAATGGTGAAGCCTTCTTTGGCCAGTGCATCCACTGCATGCAGCACCGCATGGTGCTCAAACTCGGTGGTTATGATATGGGTTTTGCCTTTTTTGGCAAGGGCTTTGGCTACCCCTTTGATAGCCCAGTTGTCTGCCTCGGTTCCGCCCGAGGTAAAGTAAATTTCTTGGGGTGTTGCCCCCAGTGCTGTAGCTACCTGGGTCCGGGCCTTTTCCATAGCCGCTTTTGCCTCGCGGCCTTTGCTGTAGATGGTGCTGGACGGATTACCGTACTGCTCTTGGAAGTAAGGCATCATGGCAGCAAGGACGTTGTCAGAAAGCCGGGTGGTTGCTGCGTTGTCAGCATATACAAATCGTTTTTCCATCTTATTTTCACCTAATTCCTTTACCACAAAATAGGGGTAAACATGTACATATCTATTGGCTTTTGTCCCCCATGCAAAGGTTTGTGTGCCGGTGGGGTTTAGGCCTTACGAAGATTTTGATAGTAGGCCACCGCCATGGCGTCGCAGCGCTCATTTTCCGGGTGACCGGTATGTCCGCGGATCCACTTGCAGGTTATGGTATGGGTTGCCAGCATAGGCAACAGTTTTTCCCACAAGTCCGCATTTAAGGTGGGTTTGTTGTCGGCTTTTTTCCAGCCGCGCTTTTTCCAGCCATAGACCCAGCCTTTTTCAATGGCATCGATAACATACTTGCTGTCTGAGCAAAGCTCCACCTCACAGGGTTCTTTCAGGGCAGCAAGCCCTTCAATTACAGCGGTGAGCTCCATACGGTTGTTGGTGGTGTCTGCGTCTCCGCCGCTTAGCTCCTTTTCGTGGCTTCCAAACCGCAGGATGGCTCCCCATCCTCCCGGTCCCGGATTTCCGGAACAGGCGCCGTCGGTATACAGGTACACTTTTTTCAAACCTTGCCCCCCTGTTTCGTCACTTATGTTACATACTGTAGTATATACCAACAAAGTGATTTTGACAAGTAGTTATGGATAAATAAATTTTTTATTTGTACTAAATCCTCTGTTTCCATCCAATACTGGATATAGGTAGTTTGTTCGGAAAGGATGGTTTTACACATTATGAAAGCGGTAATTATGGCAGGAGGAGAAGGCAGCAGATTGCGACCGCTGACCTGTGATATTCCAAAACCCATGGCCAGGTTGTGTGGTCGCCCTATTTTGGAGTATATTTTGGAGCTTTTGGTAAAAAACGGTGTGGATAACGCGGCACTAACCCTGCGGTATCTGCCGGATCGCATCACCGACCATTTTCCCGACAAGCGGTTTGGCAAAATACACCTGGACTTTGTGGAGGAGACAACCCCACTGGGAACAGCGGGCGGGGTGAAAAATGCCTGTAATGACCAGGACGATGGGGTGCTGATTATCAGCGGCGACGCCATGTGTGATTTTGATCTGGCAGCTTTTGCATCCCACCACCGCCAAAGCGGCGCGGATGTGACCATTTTGGCCAAGCGAGTGGAGGATCCCCGGGAATATGGCCTGGTGGACGTGGATTCGGGCATGAATATTGTGGGCTTTATCGAAAAACCAGCCTTTTCCCAGGCGGTGAGCGACCTTGCCAACACCGGCATTTATCTGCTTTCCTCCAGAGCGCTGAAGATGATTCCGGAAGGAAAGTCTTATGATTTTGCCAAGGATCTGTTCCCCAAAATGCTGGAACAGGGCATGAAGCTGTTGTGCTGGGAGGGCAAAGGCTACTGGTGTGACATTGGGGATTTGGACAGCTATATCGGCTGCCAGCAGGATATGCTGGAGGGCAAGGTGCGCTGCAACATTCCCGGGCAACGGGATCCCCAGGGCAATATCTTTGTGCAGGGAGTACCCGGAAACGGGGTGCAGGTGGTGGCTCCGGTGTATATCGGAAGCCATGTGCGGATAGAGGACGGCGCTATCATAGAAGCAGGAAGCGTTATTGACCATGGATGCTATATCGGCCGGGATGTGCGTGTGTCCGGCAGTGTGCTGCTCCAGGACAGCTATATTTCCCAACGGGCACGGCTGACCGGAGCGCTGGTTTGTGCCGGTGCCACAGTGAAAAATGGAGCTATGCTGTTTGAAGGGGCCACCGTGGGCGCCGGGGCAATTGTAGGGGAAAGAGCCACTATACACGCCGGGGTTAAAATTTGGAACCACAAAAAGATCCCGGACTCCACCACCGTAACCACCCATGTAAAAACAGCGGTGCAGGGTAGGGAGTTTTTTGACGATGACGGCATCACCGGGCAGATTGGGGTGGAGCTGACACCAGAATTCTGTGCCAGAATGGGCGGCGCTATCGGCAGCCTTGTGCCAGGGGCAAGAATAGCGGTTGGGTGCAGCAACCATCGCAGTGCCAAGGTGTTGGCTGCGGCCTTGTCTGCCGGGATTCAGGCCACCGGCACCCATGTAATGGATTTTGGCGAGGGTTTTTTGGCCCAGTTTGCCTTCTCTATGAACTTTTCTGCTTTGCCCATGGGCATTTATATAAAAGGTGACCGACAAGCGGGAATCAAGGTACTGTCTGCCGGGGGGCTACCTGCCACCAGGGATGTTGAACGAACCATTGAAATGATTCTATCCCGAGGCGAATTTGTGCGCTGCTCTCACGACGATATGGGGGATAGGGTAGAAATGACCGGTATGACCGCATTGTACAAATCCCAGATGCTTCGGTATGCTCCAAAGGGTCTTGCTGGGTGCTGTGCCCAGGTGAAGTGCCACAATCTTGCCCTGAAAACCATCATGCGGGATGTTTTGTATGGACTAGGCTGTGATCTCACTGCGGGTATAGTATTGGAGTTTTCCTCCCAGGGGGATAAGGTGCGTATATACGACCCGGATCTTGGGTATATTCCACATCATAAGATCTTTACCTGGTGTGCCATGCACGAGCTGGAGCGGGGGGAGGATGTTGCGATTCCCTATGATGCTCCTCGGGTTATCGACGACATTGCCTTTCAGGTGGGGCACAAAGCGCTGAGATACTATGCTTGCCCCGCAGATGATTCGGATGCAGCAGCTAGGAAGTTGGCCAAAAGCCAGCTGTGGTGTAGAGATGCTCTCATGCAGGCGGTGCTGTTTTTGCATATGGCCCGCAAGGCCGGAGGAATTTCAGCCCTGATCGAAAGAGCACCGGATTTTGACTGTATGGTGCGGACGGTGGATACCACCGGCAATCCTGCGGCATTGCTGCAAGGCTTGGGACAACGAGACAGTGGAGACGGCAAGGTGGCTGAAGGGGTTTTGTTTAAAGAAGACCGAGGAGTGGTGTTGGTGAGACCGCTGAAGCGGGGAACCGGCATTAAGATATTTGCCGAAGCGGTGAGTGCCGAGATTGCGGCAGAGCTGTGCGACAGTATAGAAAAGCGGATCCAGCAACGAATGGAACCCACTCTTGACAGAAAAATGGAAAAAGAGTAATATATGATTGATGATGTGACCGTAAATGGATGCATTTCTCCGGTTTTTAGCACCGGAGAAATGTCAAAAATCATGACCCGCGGCTTTGCCGGTTGGTTCTTCGTCCTGGTCGGCGTGGAGGAAGAAACCGTACAACCCGGAAAAGACATGTGTCGTGCAGTGATCCGCTGTGCAGCAGCATCCTTAGTGGTGCTTTGTGCGGCAGGTGTGTTTATGATTGCAACATTTTAAAATGTATTTGTAATTTTCTCGCTTTTTACATAAAAAGGCGGGGGTATTCTTATTGTGTAAATTTACACAGCAAAACGAAAATGGAGGTAGTATTTGTGCCAGACCAAAATACCAAAAAGCCTGGCGGAGGCGGAGAAGCCGCAAAGTCCACAGGGACAGAAGCCGCTCAAGGCGAACGGAGGCAAGGCGCTGTAAAGAAAAACGCTAAGCAGGAGGGCGCTTCCGGTTCCGGCAGACGGCAGGGACGTCCTGCAAGACCCAAAACAAATCCCCAAAATGAAGCCCAGCCCCAGCAACAAGCCCAAAATCAAAATCAATCCAACAACAAAAATACACAGGGCCCCAACAATGCACCGCAAAAAAATAGGCGCAACAATACCCGGAAAAAGCCCAGCTTGGCCCAGGTGGCCAACGAAGCTGCTCGTACAGCACAGCAGGCCGGGGAGGCACAACAGCAGGCAGCAGCTGCATCCACCCAAAAGAAGCCCGGCGGCAACCGGCGGCGGTCGGGCAAAAAGCCCGGCGAAGGCAAGTTGCCCCCGGTGCGGATTATTCCTCTGGGAGGACTGGGGGAAGTGGGCAAGAACATGACTGTGTATGAATGCCAGGGAGATTCCATCATTGTAGATGTGGGGCTGAGCTTTCCCGACGAAAGTATGCCCGGCGTTGACCTGGTAATCCCAGATTTTACCTATGTTTTGGAAAATAAGGATAAGATTAAGGGCATCGTCATCACCCACGGACACGAGGACCATATCGGCGGTCTTGCCTATCTGCTTAAGCAGGTAAAGTTCCCGGTGTATGGAACCCGCCTGACCATTGCACTGATTGAGAATAAGTTTAAAGAGCACGGGCTGCTGGGCAAGGTGAAGCTGCATGTGGTAAAGCCCAGGGATGTGGTAAAGCTGGGGTGTTTTGATGTGGAATACATCAACGTAAACCACTCCATCCCAGATGCTTGTGGCCTAGCGATTCACACACCCGCCGGGGTAATTGTGCAGACCGGTGACTTCAAGGTGGATTATACCCCCATTAAGGGCGATATTATCGACCTGGCCCGCTTTGGGGAACTGGGCAGCAAGGGCGTACTGGCTTTGCTTTCCGATTCCACCAACGCAGAGCGCCCCGGCAGCACCGGCAGCGAGAGCACAGTGGGCATCAGCTTTGATAAGTTGTTTGCACAGGCGGAGGATAAGCGCATTTTGGTGGCTACCTTTGCCTCCAATGTCCACAGAGTGCAGCAAATTGTGGACGCCGCAGTGAAGTTTAACCGCAAGGTGGCGGTATCCGGCCGCAGCATGGAAAATGTAGTGGCCAAAGCGCTGGAGATTGGGTATCTGGAGATTCCCTCCGGGGTGCTGGTGGATGTGGATGCTATCCACAAATACCCGGAAAATAAAATGGTGATTATCACCACCGGCAGCCAGGGAGAGCCTATGAGTGCTCTCACCCGTATGGCTATGGGAGATCACCGCAAGGTGATGGTTACCCAGAATGACTGCATTATCATCTCAGCCACCCCTATTCCCGGAAATGAAAAGCTGGTGACCAGAGTTGTGAACGAGCTGCTGAAGTCCGGGGCCCAGGTGGTATATGAGAAGATGTTTGACATTCACGTTTCCGGCCATGCCTGCCAGGATGAGCTGAAGATGATGCTGGCTCTGACAAAGCCCAAGTTCTTTATCCCCATGCACGGGGAATACAAGCATCTGAAAAAACACGCCGACCTTGCTATGAGCATGAACATCGATGCCAAAAATGTGCTGGTGCCGGATATTGGCAAGGTGATGGAGCTGGACGGTAACACCATTCGCTTTACCGATACTGTTCCCGCAGGTAAGGTGCTGGTAGATGGACTGGGTGTGGGGGATGTAGGCAGCATTGTACTTCGAGACCGCAAGCATTTGGCGGAGGATGGGCTGATTGTGGTGGTTACCACTATTCAACGGGAAACCGGGCAGATTGTTTCCGGCCCGGATATTGTATCCCGTGGATTTGTGTATGTCCGGGAATCGGAGGATATGATTGGCCACGCCCGAGATATCGCCAAGCAGACCATACAGAAATGTATCGACAACAACACCCGCGAGTGGGGTGTCTTTAAACAGAAGGTGCGGGATGACGTAAGCGATTATCTGTGGCAGGTGACCAAACGCAGCCCCATGATATTGCCGGTTATCCAGGAAATATAGGTAAAAGTGAACTAAGAGCCGCAACGCCACTGGATGGTTGTTGCGGCTCTTTTGCGCGCATTTTAAAACGCAAAAATTCCCCGGCGAAACCGGGGAATTAGAAGGTATAGGTGAATATATAGAAAGATACTATGCAACCACGCTGCTATCATGGACTATGCGCCCATCGTGGATCTGTACCACTCGCTGGGCCATGGAAGCCACCTCGTTGTCGTGGGTAATAAGAATCACTGTTTTGCCTTCCTGCCACAGTTCGCCCAATATGCGCATCACATCGCTGCCAGATTTGGAATCCAGGTTGCCGGTGGGCTCGTCTGCCAAAATCAGCGGGGGTTTTGCCGCAATGGCTCTGGCAATGGCTACACGTTGCTGTTGTCCACCGGACATTTGGGCTGGCCGATGATGTTGCCTTGGCAGCAGCCCCACCTTGCCCAACGCCTCCAAAGCCATCAGCTTGCGCTGTTCTCGGGGGATACCACGGTAAAGCAGGGGAAGCTCCACATTTTCCAAAGCGTTCATGCTGGGAATTAGGTTAAAGCCCTGAAAGATAAACCCGATCTCCCGGTTGCGGATACCGGAAAGTGCCTCATCGTTTAGCTGAGAAATCTCTTGCCCCGCCAAATAGTAGCTGCCCAAGGTGGGCATATCCAAGCAACCAATCATGTTCATCATGGTGGATTTACCTGAGCCCGAATGCCCTACAATAGCTATAAATTCCCCTTGGGTTACCGAAAGAGATACCCCATCCAATGCATGTAGGGCATTTTCTCCGGGGGAATATATTTTGTACACATCTTTTAGCTCAATCAAGTTCTGCCCCATATCTCCCAAAACCCCTTTGGCAAAATGTTGTCGGGTAAACATATACACCCAATAGTATGCACAAAAACAAGAAGATTATAGGTGGTTATCCAATTTTTAATACAAAAAATGCTCCCGTTTTAACAATCCCTTTCGCCCCAAAGTGGAATAAGGGAGTTATTTTCCGGTGAGGGACAAGCAACAATCTGTAGGGGCGAGCTGTGCTCGTCCGGTAGGTTAAGGTGTATAACCCATTCACAAGGATAGGCACTATCGTAGCTGTAGGCAAGCTGCAGATGACCAAAGGTCGCCCCTACAATGCTCAGAGCGAAAGGCCACCACTCGGCGGACGGCAGGGGGTAAAAAAAGCCTATCTCTGTAAACCTCCGCCGAAATGCAGAGCCCCAAAAGCCAAAACCAAGCACAGCC
>CAYNCW010000050.1:0-11659 GCA_964395635.1 uncultured Oscillospiraceae bacterium | reverse complement strand
GATGTAAAGCCTATATACTTTACATCTAATATTTACTATAACAATAGGGTTTTGCTTTATTGATATATTGGGGTTATGATCCTAAACATAAGGTGTGTCGCTAAGTGGTGGTTGTAGGCGTATACCCTTGATAGAATCTATGGAAAAAGCGAGGCAGTAACATGAAGTACCGGTGGGTTTTATTTGATATGGATGGCACCTTAATTGATTCACTGAACTTTCACGCCGCCACGTACCAGCGATTTCTGAATCAAATGGGCATTACCCTTGGCCTTGATGAAGTAAAGCAAAAAATAGGGCACACCATAAAAATCACCATGGACAATATGGTGCCACCGGAAAAACATGATCAAGCTTTGCAGCAGTTAGGTAGGTTTTATCTTACCCAGGTTGATGATCTAATTGCGGAAATCGATGTGATTGATGGGGCCCATGATACAGTACGGCGGTTGAAAGACAACGGCTGCCAGGTGTTTCTTGTTACAAACTCCAAACAAGAGATAGCCAAAAAAATCCTTCAAGCTCATAGTCTGGAGCTGTTTGACGGGGTGAGTTGTGCAGATGCCGGTGCTATGGATAAGGTGGATAGATGTAAGCAGTTAATTCAGCAGCATGGGATGGTTCCAAAGCAAACCATTTATATTGGGGATAGCAGCACCGATGTGTTGGCTGCGAAAAAGGTGGGCATTGAAAGCTGTTTGATTGTAAACACATTTTCTTGGATTCACAAAGAAGGAGTTGACCCACAGAGCATTGCGCCCACCTATATACTTGATAGTTTGGATCGGTTATTTGAGATTCTGTAGTCAACAAAGCAGGGCTGGTTGTGGTAAGCCCTGCTTTGCTTATGCTTCGTATGGTTTATTGCTGCTCCAGGCCGTCAATTAAAGCAATCAGCTCTTCTCTGTCTTCAGGGAGCTGTCCCTTTACATGGATGTAGTTGGAGACATGGGCGCTGGTGAAATAGCAGTTTTTGAGCTCCAGATTCTCCAGCAACAACTTCATTTCAGCAAGCACCTGTTGTGGAGATGGCAGTCGGAAACTTCCGTCTCGGATACTGCTCATCATTGCGGCCTCCCCCCCTACATACAATACCAGCATACCCAAGTACTCCGGCTGCATATGGTTTAGAGCATCAGCTGTTTCCAAAATATGCTCCCGCATCAGCTCTTCACCGCCCAATCCGGCAATGATGGTAACCGATTGTTTGATGCCTGCTGCCCGCAGCAGCGCAGCAGCGTCTATCATCTGCTGTTTGGTGGACCCCTTGTTGACAGCGGTGAGCACCTGGTCACTGCCTGATTCAAGGCCTATGAAGATCATTTCCAAGCCCAAATTTTTCAGCTGCGTTAGCTCCTCTGGGGTTTTGCGCAAAATATCCCGTGCAGTGCCATAGATACGCACTCCTTCCAATTTGGGATAAAGCCGACGAATTTCCTCCAACAGTTCTACTAGTATTGCTGTGGGCAAAACGAAAGCATCGCCATCACAAAGAAAAATCCGCCGGATACGGTTTGCATACGGCACAGCTTCCAAAAGATCTGCTTTGATATCTTCTAAAGGGCGGATACGAAACTTTTTTTCTTTATACATGTCGCAAAAGGTGCATCGATTCCAGGCACAACCGATTGTTACCTGAACAAGCAGGCTGCCTGCTTCTGAAGGGGGCCTATAAATAGTGCCCTCATAAAACATATAATCACCCTTACCCTATTCATTTTAGGAACCCGTCTTTAACCCAGTAAGCAGAAATGACAAAGGCAGGTTCTTGTTTGGAACAAAATTAGCCAGACCATTATACCAGCAAATCCCATATTGGGCAACTACCGCCTTTGTAGTATTACCATACAATTGTTGCGCATATGAATGTTGTATGTAGATGGTGAGAGGGTGGTTTGTTTGGGGCCATGGACTTTGTTTTGGCTTTGTTGGACCTTTGTTATGGCAGTGGTTTTTCCGTTGTATGCTGGCAAGAAACTGCGAAATTATAGTGCACTACGGTTGATTATAAAAGGGATAGGCACATGTGTTGCATTGGCGCTGGCCTGTTACGGAATGCTTTATCACCCAGACATTCCTGCAATGCTAATTGTGGCTGGCTTGGCGGTTTGCACCATAGCCGATGTCCTTTTGCCTATTGCTACCGCAAAAGGGATTGGGATGTTTTTTATTGGGCACTGCTTCTATCTGCTTTGTTATCTAAGGATGGCTCCATTTCGGCTGGGTAGTCTACTTATTTTCGTTGTACTTTACCCTATAGTCATAGTGTTGTTCTCCCCTGCTTTGCCTCAGAAGCTGTACCGAGCTGCCCCGTATTTTTTTTACTGCACTGTTCTTCTATTTTCTCTCTCGATTGCACTTTTGCTCCCTGGCCGAGTGGGGCTGCGGGGATTCTGCGCCGCATTGGGGGCGCTGCTATTTGGCGCTTCGGATCTCATACTTGCCAATGGAGTGGTTACCAGAACCAGTGAACAAAAGCAACATTTAGTAATGGGATTATACTATAGTGCTCAGCTGATATTGTCCCTTGTTGCACTGCAACCATGGCTTTCCTCTTAATTGGGGATTTCTCAATAAAGCCATAATCCTGTGTAAAGGCTCGCCCATTTACACAGGATTATGGCTTTATATAAGATTTTTACTACGTGAAATCTGAAGCGGTTTTCATTTCTCCAAAAGCGACTGTACCAGCTCTTCATCCGGTGTAACCAAAATGGTTTGATAGGTATCGTAAATTACCATACCAGGCTTTGCGCCATTGGGTTTGCGAACATATTTTACTGGGGTGAAATCTACCGACACCTTGGTGGAATTGCGGGCTTTGGAATTGTAGGCTGCGATGATAGCCGCCTGCTCGATGGTGGTTTTGGGGATTTCCTTGCCCTGGGTGGAAATAATGGCATGGGCACCAGGGATTTTCTGTGTATGCAGCCACAAATCCTGGGCCTTGGCTTCTTTGATGGTTAGCTGGTCATTTTGTAGATTGTTGCGACCTACCATAATGAGAATTCCATCGGTAGAACGGTATCGGATAGGTGCCAGCTTTTGCTCCTTTTGTCCCTGTTTGGATAAACTGCTGCGCTTTACATAGCCCCCTGCAGCAAGCTCTCGGCGAATGGCATCCAGGTCGGCCTCTCCTGCTGCGCGGGTTAGCGCATCGAAAACCGAGTCAATATAAGCAAGCTCCTCTGTTCCCTGTGCAATGAGCTTGATCAGCATTTTTTCAGCAGTATCTGCCTTGCGGTATAGGGCGTAGTACCGCTGGGCGTTTTGAGGTGGTGTTAGTAGTGGATCCAGGGGGATTTCAATCTCCTTACCCTGGGGATGGTAAAAGTTTTGCACCACAGCTTTGGTATCACCCTTTTGCAGGGAGTATAGGTTGGCGCTGATAAGATCTCCCATCATTTTCAGCTCGTCCCGTTGAGCGCATTCTTTAAGCTCCTCTTGCTGAACTGCCAGCTTTCTGGCAATGCGGTCAGAGGTATTGGCCAACAGCTTTAACAAATCCCCAGAACGCTGGCGAACCCGCTCTATCCGGTCACGGTCGGTGTAGAAGTTATCTAGCAGAATACTACAGCTTTCGTACTCTTTTGTAAGCATGGCAGTACCATACTGATGAATGGGAATAAAGGAAAAATCTCTGGGTTTACCCTTTGGCTCTAAAACCATAGTGGGGGTTACGCCACCAGTTTTAATGGTGTTTATTAGGCCGTCCAGAGCAAATGTCAGACGCTGGCGCTGCTGGTGGTCTAGATCTGAATGGAGCATCTCCATTCCCCGTGTAGCGTAATGGGCAATTTCCCGGCAGACCAATGGGGATGTACCTTGTAAGACATCCATTAGCGCCTTGGAAAGCTCCACATTTTTGCCCGAATCCAGACTGGCCAGGATTGCAGTGGAATCGGTTTCAGCCAGGTTTAGCTTGTCCTGCATAGGGGGCAGAACATACCGAACACCAGGAAGGATCTGCCGCACGCTAGAGGTTTCCAAATCCACCCTGCGCACAGCATCCAGCACTTTGCCCTCCGGCCCTATCACCACAATGTTGGAGTGCCGGCCCATAATCTCCACCGCCACTGTAAGGGTTACCAAATCCCCCAGCTCGTTGGTGGCCTCAAAGTCCAGATGCAGAATGCGATCCATGCCCACTTGGCGTACAGCTACAAGCTTTGATCCGGAAAGGTGCTTACGCAGCAGCATACAGAACATTGGGGGTGTTTTGGGGTTTTCTGGCGCTGTGGCGGTAAAGTGAATGCGGGGTCCTTCGGGTGCTGCACAAAGCAGCAATTTGCCACTTCCCCCCCGCCAGCGTAGTGCAAAGATCAAAAGCTCTCGGGAAGGCTGGGTAATCTTTTCGATCCGTGATCCCAGCGCAACCGCTTCTATTTCATTTTTAATGCGACTGAGGAACAAACCGTCAAGTGCCATGGATTACCTCTCTTTATACAAATCGACTACAGTCCTTGTTGTTGGTGGCAATGCCCAGAACCAAATCAGGCAAAGAGCGCTGGAGGTGGTTTAATAGGGATGGCAGAACCACCGTTTCGGTCGCAAAATGCCCGGCATCAATAAGGGTCATCCCCATCTCGGATGCGTCCAGCATCAGGTTATGTTTGCTCTCCCCAGTCACCAGCGCCTGGGCGCCCATCTTATGGGCTTTATAAATATACTCTGCACCACCGCCACTGCAAACCACCACCTTTTGAATAGGGCGGTTACCGGCAACATATCGTATGCCGGGTGCACCAAGGGCCGCTTTCACCTGAGCGGCGAGCACATCCGGTTCAACAGCCACAGGTAGCTGTCCAATTCTGCCCATCACTGTCTGGGTGGTAATAGCCTGAGTCTGGAGTACATCGTAGGCAACCTCTTCGTAAGGATGGGCCTCTTTCATGGCTTGTAGCAGGCCAGAGAGTTTGGGTGGTGGCACCACCATTTCTATCTTGACTTCTTCTACTGTCTCCAATACACCCGGCTGCCCAATATAGGGGGCAGCCTGTTCTCCGGGGAGAAATCTGCCCATGCCCTGGGATAAAAATGCGCATCCGCTGTATTCACCAAGGGTTCCACCACCAGCCTGAGACATTGCGCTATAAACAGCTTCCTTATGAGTCTCCGGAACAAATACAACCACCTTGCACCAGGGAGTTGTATCCACTGCATCAAATGGGTGCAGGTTCATAAGCCCCAAACAGGCTGCCAAAGAGTCGTTTACCCCACCAGGAGCCATATCCAGGTTGGTATGGGCACTGATAACCGAAATACCTGCTGCAATCAGCCGGTACACCAGACTGTCGGCTTGGATCTGAGACAGTGCTTTAAAGATAATGGGATGGTGGGTGATTATCAAATTTGCTTCGGTTGATACCGCTTCTTCTAATACTGGGCTGGTTACATCCAAAGCAAGCAGTGCTTTTTTTACCGGTGTTTCCGATGAACCAATTAGCAAGCCCACATTGTCCCAGGACATTGCTGTGGAAAAGGGCGCCATTTGGTTGATTGCATTGTAAACATCTTGGTTTGTGCACATAGTGCATCTTCCTTTCCTATAGGTATGGGCAGTTAACAGCCCTGTTCAATGCGGCAGCAGATTCGTTGGGCCATCTCCGCATACTCCAGCGCCAGTAAGGGGTTTTGGCCGCTTTTGGCGTACCCTTCTGCTTTTTTGCATAGGGTCTCGTGTACACTGGTTAGGTAAGCCAGCACAGGCGGAGTTAACGGCTGATCCCAAATTAGCCCTGTCCAAGCAAAGAAGGTAGATACCTCCACAGATGCGCCGGTAAACTGGGCCACCATCACTGTGTAGACAAATTTGCCGCAGATGACCGCAACCTCGTCCCGTAAGGCAAATCCGCCGCGGTACAGTGCAACCCGTAAATGTTCGGGTTTAGACATTGGCTGCAGGATAAACTGCATCCAGTTGTTTTGGCAGCATTGGCACTCAAGCAAAATGCGGGCAATGAGATCACCGCCCATTCCCGCAATCACCACATCTCCTACACAGTCCAACGGCACGCCTTGCAATCCGTCTGTACACAAAACCAATATGCGGCTTCCCAGGTTGTGGGCCATAATATTCCGCCTTGCTATGGCAAGAGGCCCCTGGTTTACATCGCAGGCATATGCCCGGGGGCATTTGCGGCTGGCAACCAGGTGACAAGCCAGATAAGCATGGTCACATCCAACATCTGCCACAATCACTCCATCCCGCACCAGAGCCGCAATTGTAGCAAGTCGTTCATCCAGGGGAAATTCCATCATTCTGTTCTGTGTCCTCCCTCACGGTTTTTACATGGCGTTTTGTTCTATACGAACTCGATCTTTTCTATCCAAAATATCCCGTGTAAGCTTAATCAAAAATGCTCCTGGGTACTGAGACAAAACCAGAACCATCATAGCATACACATATCCCTTTAAAGTCTGGGGGAACAAGGTTACCGTATACAGTCCCAGCAAGCGGCCGATATTGATAGCAAGTTCCCTGAGCCCGCACATTTCGCCCATACACTGGCGCATAATCTCGTTCTGGCCCATAACATTGTAGCTATAGGTGTTGAAGATATACAAAACAAATAAGGCGGCAATGGCATTAACAATGGAAAACAGGATAACAGTAAACGCATTTGTCCACCAATACAGCACCACCAGCATCAGCATTAATACAGTGGTGGAGGCTAAAAATAACCTTACCCTGCGTTCAGAGGCATCAAATTTGCCATATGCCCAGGCGCCAATAATAGCCATGATACCGGTGAAAAAGGTGTTAATGCCCACCAGGCCTTCATCTGTGATAATTTCAAACAGCACCATGTTGAGGAAAAACGCAAAGGTACCTTCTCGGAATCCACGAATTATTTCATAGGAGAGCATAAGTTTGCAGGTCATTTTACGCCAAACAAGCTTTAGTGCCAGCCTGTATTCGCTGGTGCGAGTTTTTTGCACCACATCGGTAAGCTTTCCCTGGAAAAACCGCTGCAAAATAACTGCCAGCATACCCACTCCGAACATAACACGGTAGCCGGTGTTGCCTGGCATCAATGAGATAACAAATCCGGATATTACGGGCACCAGAAGGGTCATGATGCCTTGCACAATGCCCTGGATGGCCAAACCGGTGGCTCTATTTTGCTTGGTGGTATAGTGGGTTACCAAAATGTTTTGTCCCGTCCAGTAAAATCCTGCCCCTGCACCTGAGAAGATGGCCACTATTGTCTTTAAAGATGCCATATGTTCCATACCAAAAAACAGCACCACATACATGAGCAGATAGGAAATACCACCGATTTTTATGGTGGTTATGGGGCTTCTCTTTCGGGAAATATGTGCACCGATGGTCATAGATAAGGCGTTGAGTACATGGGTGACTGCACGGTACTTGATGACATCCAGCATATCTCCAGATACCCTGTAGATAAGTGTGTTTACAAAAACACTTTCCAGGGTAAAGTACACCATGAGAAAGGTGTAGTTAATGGTTAAAAAATGAAAGGAACTACTCATTTTATCTGCACCCAGCAGTTCTGCCAGATGCCTTTTGATGCGGGGCAATAGGATTTGCATAGTTTCCTCCAAGAAGCTCCTTGTTTTATAGGCTTACGTACACACTTACACACTATGCTAACTATATTGTATGAAATACCGTGTCTGGCATACAATCAAATGTACTTAAGGGCATGAAAAATGCCCATTGCTTTTCCCGCTTCCCAACCAAAGACCCAAAGCCTCCCACCGGGTGAGAACAGGTAGCGTCTAATAGGCATTTTCTTTACACATATGTATTTTCTTCCAATAGAGCTATTCACATGATTAATTATTAAAATATTCCTGCAGGGCATCTATTACTTCTTCCAGCCGAACCCCATGAATGTCACATGCTTCTTCAAGGGTCTCTCCCCAAGATGATGGGCAGCTCATACAGGGCATATCAAACGCCACAAATACACTTTCGCAGGATGGGTCAGCGTCCAACAGCTCACCGATAATGGTGTCTTTTTCAAAGGTCAAAGCAGCCGCCTCCTGTTCTTATTGGGATACCCCTATCATAATACGGAAGTGGCTACAATGCAAGTGTTTTTGCAGGATTTTCGTGCAAAATTTTCATAAATCCTACTGTGTCTAAAAGGACGAGTGCTTCGGCTACACAGCCTCTTGGGATGGCTTTAACACACCAGCGCTTTTTTGGGAAAAGCGCAGTCGACGGGTAAGCCACTGAAAATCGTCAGGGGCCAGAGAACCTACCGAAAAAAGAACCAAGGTATACACCACAGCAATACCGCCAATACCTACACAAAGCCCCAGCCAAATTGGCAGCCGCTGAAACAGGTATAAATTGCATACAGCCTGAACCAGCTGGGTTGCAGCAGCTGCGGCGAGGGTTGGTTTGAATACCCAATCATTGAGGCGCAGGGGCAGTTTTGTGATCTTTAATAGTCGATAGAGGTTGAGTACAGAGGTGTACAGGTTGCTGATAACCACCATTATTAAAAAACCGGCAACCCCCCATTTGGGCACCAAAAAATACACCATGATTACCCG
The DNA here is from genome assembly GCA_964395635.1 of uncultured Oscillospiraceae bacterium. Lineage (GTDB taxonomy): Bacteria > Bacillota > Clostridia > Oscillospirales > Ruminococcaceae > WRAV01. The sequence goes on along the minus strand of CAYNCW010000050.1, from coordinate 3,124 downwards.
TAGAATGCAGTCGCTGACATTGTAGCGCAGCGAGCTTACCTGTTCCCCCAGCCCTTGCAGGATGCTAACCACCACCATCTCCACACACATAAAGGGACAAAGCCAGCTGAGCATTTTTAGCATTTGCCCTACCTCTTCTGAGTGGTAGATTGCCATACCCAGTTGATAGGAAAAGCTCATCAACACCCCTACAATAAAGATAGCCACAATAAAGGTGAACTGCAATACTTTGGAGATTGTTCGCTCCAGCTTTTTTACATCCCCGGATCCGCTCATGCGGGATATTTCGGGTGTCAAGGTAACCACAAAGGCAGAGAGCAGCGAAAGCGGAAAGATAAGTAGCGGCATAACCATCCCCTTTAGAATGCCGTAGGTACCGGTGGCCACATCCTGTCGTCCGGTGAATGATTTTAGGCCAGAGAGAATCAGTACATCCTCAATTAACCGCAACCCGGAGCGCACATAAGAACCGGCGGAAACCGGAAGCGCAAATCCCAATAGGCTTCTGGTTACTCCGCGAATATTTGCTTTGGCCCCAGGGCGACTTTGGCGTTTTTCCCAAAGATATCCGCCCCAGGAGATGAGAAAGCAGACAACCTCCCCCAAGGTGATGCCGGCAATAACCACAGCACAGCCGTATTCGATACCCAAAGGCAGGAATTTGCCAATGATCCAGATAATAAAGGCCATCTTTAGCAGTTGTTCCACCACCTGGGATAATGCGGGGTTTAGCATTTTGCGCCTGGCAATAAAATATCCCCGCAAGCATCCCGCCACTGACATAAAGGGCAAGCTGGGTGCCAAAACCTGCAGCGACAGAACTGTACGGACGTCCTTGAGCATATATACCCCAATTTGCCGGGCATAAACAAACAAAAGCACCCCCACTACGCAGCTTAAAGTTAATGACAGCATTAGTGCCCTGCTGAGAATGCGTTTTGCATTGGCAACCTGACCGGTGGCAAATTCTTTTGCCGCCAATTTGGCTACCCCGCCGCTGATGCCTGAGGTTGCCAATGTGGCGCAAACCATATACAGGGACATAATTAGGCTGTATACCCCTGTTCCTTCCGGGCCCATGGTGTTGGATAACCAAACCTTAAACACAAACCCTATCATCCGCACAAATATGGAAGATGCACTGAGCAGTAACGTACCCAATACGATATTCTCTTTTTTCATTTTGTCTCCCCCACTCTGAACCTGGACTGCCATTACTTGTACTAGCAATATATGTTAAGGGCGTATAAAAAGATGCCAAAGGGCCATAGCAAAATTCGATGCCTATTTACCTATGTACAATCATCTGGTATAATAATGAGAATTGTATTATACGCGAGGTGAAACACTATGCCGATTAAAGTGCCCAATGATTTGCCAGCCAGACAGATTCTTGATGCTGAAAACATATTTATTATGAACCAATCCCGCGCTGAACACCAGGATATTCGGCCTCTTAGTATTGCTATACTCAATTTAATGCCCAAAAAAATAGAAACCGAAACCCAGCTGTTGCGCCTAATCGGCAATACTCCGCTGCAGGTGGAGGTGGAGCTTTTGCAAACCGCCAGCTATACCTCCAAAAACACTTCCCAAGAACATCTGTTAAAATATTACAAAACCTGGGAGGATGTAAAGCACCAGAAGTTTGATGGGCTTATTATTACCGGGGCGCCTATCGAGCTCATGCCTTTTGAAGAGGTTGAATACTGGGAAGAACTGTGCCGGATTATGGAGTGGAGCAAAAACCATGTGTTTTCTACCTTTCATATCTGTTGGGGTGCCCAAGCAGGGCTTTACTACCATTACGGGATTCCTAAACATACACTCAACCAGAAGATGTTTGGCATTTTTGAGCATACGCTGATGAATAAGGATCATTATCTTCTCTACGGCTTTGATGATATCTTTTATGCCCCCCACAGCCGCCATACCGGAATTTGTGCTGAAGATATACACAATTGCCCGGATCTGGTAACACTTAGCATCTCCAAGGAAGCAGGGGTTTATATTGTAGCAAATCGGGATGGACGCCAATTTTTTGTTACCGGCCATTCGGAATATGATCATGATACACTGGCAAACGAGTATTTTCGTGATGTAAACAAGGGGCTGGACATACAAATACCAAACGGGTATTTTCCAGAAGACAACCCAGAAAATACACCACCATTCCGGTGGAAGGCACATTCTAATTTGCTGTTTAGCAATTGGTTAAACTACTTTGTATACCAGCAAACACCCTATGACTATGTTGCGCGCGACGATGGCAATAATAAATAAAATAAAAGCTGCAAGAGTAAATCCCACACTCTTGCAGCTTTTATTTATGGGGTATAGTGCTATTTCTTTTTTCTCATAACAACAGGGATGGTGGCCAAGGACAACAGCGCGGTGCCAATTGGCAGCATCATAGAGGGAACACCGGTGCTGGGAGATTCGGTGGTAACCAAGATGGTGTTGTTTGTGGTGCCATCAGTTTCAATGGTCATACCATCGGTGTTTGTTGTAGTGGTACCGGTTGTGCCATTGGCGGTAGTACCGTCAGTGGTATTGGTAGTAGTGGTAGTGTTGGTACCATTCATGTGGGTACCGCTGTCTGCGTAGGATGTAGTGTTGTTGTCCATAGTGTTTTGCAGAGCGGTGCCATAGGTTCTGGTTTGGTTGTCGGAATACAGTGCCGGTGCATTTTCAATGCTGGCAACTGTCACAGCACCCTCGCCGTAAACCTCGGCTTCATCCACAGGTGCATCTGTAGCGGATGCTACAATAGGGGCTGCAACCAAAAGCAAACCGGCTACCAATAGTGCAGTCATGTGTTTTTTTGCAGTGTTTTTCATTGCTATCACCTTCCAAATTAATCTAAATGTACTGCCAATAATAACTTGGCCTATTTTCCAAAAGTTATGCAAGTAAATGATTGGTATTCTTTGGCAAATGGCCTTTTTTATCTGAATATTCACTATATATACGCTTATACTACAACCAGTACACAATTCCGGGTTGGAGGAAAGATGACATGAGTACCGTTGTACTGAGAACCATTACCTTATATTTAAGTATTGTTCTTGCGCTTCGCATCATGGGTAAACGCCAATTGGGGGAATTGCAGCCCATGGAGCTG
>CAYNCW010000049.1:0-11694 GCA_964395635.1 uncultured Oscillospiraceae bacterium | reverse complement strand
CTGACGATGAGTATTACAGCGGAGTAAGCCCAGACACCGTTCCGCTTCCAAGCACTGACTACGAAATAATATATAACAAGGCAACAAAAACTCTTGACTTCCGGTTCCGTTCTAATAAAAAGGATAATAACGGAAATTGGGATAACAACGTGGATCAAAGATTTATTTCAAAGCTCATTAATAACAGAGTCTTCAACTATGACGTTGATTTATCAACTTATGGAGCGGAGAAGGTATCCTTTAGAAACTTGACTATCCCCTACTCAATTTATAAAGCCTTTGAAGAAAGACAGATTAACCTTTCCGTCAAGGCCGGAAATATTTCTGTTATACTGCCGCCGGGAGTGCTTAATACTAATGAGTTAACATCGCGCAAGGATTTTAGCAAGGAATCCCTCATTACAATTTCCTTTGCTGAACAAAGCAACGGTTTTCCGCAAATTTACGGAGCTGATATATACGCTTCAAGCCCGCAAAAAGTTTCTGTAACCGTTCAGACCTCAACCGGCACAGTTAATGTTAACAGCGTTGCGAAACCGTTAAAAGTAGACCTGCGTTTAATTAACAGATATGTAGTTCTCGATAGAAACGTTGCAGCCTATTATTCAGATGTTAATACAGCGGCATGGACGCGAATTGATTCCTCATACGAAAGCGTTAACGCCGTGCTCAGTTTATCAACAAAATCATTGGGTAATTTCAGCTCAATTGCAAAAACAGCGCCCAAAGCATCTGATAATAGTGATTCAAACGACGCGTATACCATTAATTCAAAAATAAACATCACGGACATGCCGAAATATGACCCAAATTCCCTAGTATCTGCAATGCAGCTTAACAAAATCATGGCTGCTGTGGCTACAAACGCTAAGGAAGTTAAAATAAACGAAGCTATTACGGACGCAGAATCAGCTTCCCTTGACAAAGCAGGTCTCTTTATCACGGGCACTACAGTAACAAGAGAAGCTGCAATAAATTCGTTAGTCAAGCTCTATGAACTTAAAACGAAAGGACAAATAAAGTCCTACCCCACAGTTGCTGAATCGTCATTCTTGGACATTGGTGCCGTTACGCCAAGCTATCGGACGTCGGTATTAAAAGCCGAAAAAATTGGCTTTATCCGCGGAGTTTATGTTGGCGCTAAAAACAACTTGAAGCTATCTGAACTGCTTTCAATGATTGCTATTATTATTGAAGATTCAGGGATTTAGGCAAATATACTATAAAAACGGCTTAGCATTGTTGAAATGCACCCCAATTGTTGACAGTATATACTGATAATGATTGGGGTGCTTTTCTATGTCAAAGGGAATATTAAAAAGGTAGCCGTCATAGACGGCTACAAAGTATGAAATTACACTATCAATGGTACAGATATGGGGAGGAAGGTTTGAGAGGTTTTATATTGAACGACGCGTACGCTCTTGCGCATCAAGAGGCATCAAGAAAGGCCGTAAGCCTCACGGGAAAAGGAAATCGAGGCAAATAGCCACCTCAATCAAACGCAGGCTGGGACTCATCGGTGGAATAGGTGGCAATCGATACAACCTTCAGGGTAGGCAAAAGCCTTCCCTGTGCTGCTTAATTTCGTGCAGCAGCGTTGGCTGAAGTATTCTCTTTTTTGCTGGATTCATATATAAAAGTCACCAAAGAACAACTGTTGAGGGCCGTTACATGATTTACTGTGTCCATGCTACGGGAGCGAAAAACACTTTACACAGAGATACGTAGTGTTATATACTATATACAATAGACTCAAACTACAAGCCAAAGGAGTGAACCGATTGAAAACTGCACAGGCATTTACAAAGTATAGGCGTATTGTAAAATCAGCTCTCATCGGTTTACTTATCGCCACTGCTATTCTTTGCGCCTTTTTTACCCCGGCAGCTATTAAAAATCAAATGGAAAGCGCAGCAGCGGCCATACGTGAGGAGAACCTAATTTTGTCACAGGGCGTAGCAGAGGACTCTTTTTTGATGGCCGATGTCGCTATCACTGTCCTATTAGACGGCAAACCCCATGAGGGAATGTCCATCGCAGCAGATACAAGCTTTTGGACCGTTCCACAAGATGGGGAGATACATCTCTCTCTGGCGCCCAACGCGTACACGTTTAGAGCCGGAATACAAAATAGACGGATAAGCTACACCGCAGAGGTCTTTGAAGATAGACAAAATGAGCTTGTTTTAGATGTGGGCAAAGCCCCCGATGCGCCCGATATGCGGACATGGGAAATAGCAAAGGGCGAGAGCGTAGTATTACCGATTGAAGTATCAAACGCCGACAGCGTAACCGCCCACTATCTGCCCGACGGCATATCTGTAACGAAGCAAAACGGTGCATATTCACTCGACATTGACGGGGACAAGCTTTCAGGCGGATTTTGGTGTTTAAGGCTCACTGCCGAGAACGAGTATGGAGACGCGCTAATGTTCGCAGTTCTACGGATAATAGATAACAAGGAAGCAATACCTATCTCCACAGCCGAAGATCTTAGTAATATTCGAAACAATCTATCCGGCCATTATCTGCTGCAAAATGACATTGATATGAGCAGGATAAACGATTGGGTAGCCATTGGTACGGAAAACTATCCTTTTACAGGCATATTTGACGGGGGCGGTTATGAAATAACCGGCTTTCACGCACCCGCACAGCTTCCGGACACGGAGCTGTTTGGCCTGTTTGGAATTGCAAAAAATGCGCAGCTCAAAAATATTGTGTTTAGACAGGCGAATATAACACCTGTCACTCCCACAAAGGACATTGGAAACGCCTTTTTCAGTGGCGTTCTCGTTGCCAGGGCGTGGGACAGCTCGATTGAAAATTGCGCATCCATCGGTGGGATTATAAGTCCAACCGATGGATACATAGGCGGGCTTGCATACGATGTTTGGAACAGCCTGGTGCTTGACTGCTTTAATTCTAGCGATGTAATTTGCAACACACCTAACCGCTATTTGCCCAATACCGGCGGAATTGTGGGTGCAGCGAATTACAGCTATATTTCACGCTGTGCCAACGAGGGAGAGGTAAAGGGAACGCATCTTACGGGCGGTATTGTAGGGTTTGGCGGCGACCATGTTACAAGGTGTATTAACAGCGGATACATTTGGGGTTCTACCATTGTTGGGGCGGTTCCTGTGGGAGGTATTATTCAAAGCGGTGGCAGACAGGTGAGCGACTGTTATTTTGTGCGGGGCTTGTCCCCGATGGGAGGACATAGCGGCGAATTCGTTGCAGCCATGATTGCTATCCCTGAAAGTGCCTTGCGAAGTCCTGAACGCTTGACCTTACTTGGCATATTTGAGGGAGAAACCCCGGAATGGACGTATGTCAGTGACGCGCGGGGGCCTGTGCCTTACAGCATAAAAATCTCTAAGGGGGGTGGTAAGTAATGGACTTCAAAAAAGAGTTTACTGATAGCTTCACGCTAAGTCCGCCGGAGTATCTGCCTATGGCCCTCTCTGCGCGGCTTACATTTCTCTCCAGCCTTGCCCACAAGGATCATAGGGAGGTCTATCTGACCGCCGACAGTGAAACCGGAAGCAAAGCAATCCTAAAAATAACTGAACCGAAAAGCGCCGACAGTGTAAAGCGTGAATACGACCTATTAAGCAAGCTTGACCATCCGGCAATACCAAAGGCATATTTCTATCACAAGGACGAAAGCGATAGAGAATATCTACTACGCGAATACCTGCCGGGTGACACTCTTGATTTTCTGCTTGAACGCGACGGTGTTTTTGATACAAGAATGGTACTCGAAACTATCAAAAAGCTTTGCGACATTATATCTTTTCTTCACACGCAAAATCCGCCCATCGTTTACCGTGACTTAAAGCCGCAGAACATTATCATGACACCTAACGGCAAGGTTAGCTTAATTGATTTTGGTATTTCGCGAGAGGACAGCAAGGACAAGGCCTTTGACACTGTCATCGTCGGCAGCAGGGCTTTCGCAGCACCCGAAATGTATGGCTTCACCAAATCCGATTCTCGGACGGATATATTCATGCTGGGCAGGCTGGCACTTTATTTAAGCACGGGCAATTACAACCAGCAGACGGCCATCGCTCAGGTTTCGTCAAAAGAACTATTAGGGGTTATCAAGAAGTGTACCGAGCTTTCGCCGGAAAAGCGGTATGCTACAGTGGCAAAGCTGGTGCGTGCTATTGACAAAATCCTATACCCACCAACGAGGAAGGAAATTAAGGTCGGGATATTTGCTGCTGTTTTATGCCTTGCGGTGGGTCTATTTATCTTTGCGAAATGGTTTATCTCTTCGCCTGAGCAGCCTGCGAGCACTCTTATCGGTGCAGGCGGAACGGGATATGAGCAGGAAGTTAAAATCCCTGTGCTTTTTGAGGTGTTATATAACGGTGAGCCGTTTTCTGACTGCGCAGTGGCGGTCGACAACCACCATTGGTATGAACCGGCGGCAAACGGAATGGCCGAGCTTTTTGCCTTTGCTTATGACGAATATAAAATCCGCGCGGTAACCGGCAACCGCACAGCTTTTGTCCTTTCAGCCGTGACAAAGGATACTCAGCCGCTTTCCTTCACCTTTGATCTTGCCAAAACCCCGGACGCGCCGGCGTACCTCCCGCTTACTCTGCCGTATGGCACAGCACATGAGGTTCCTCTCGCTATAGTTGGAGCTGATGCTGTGACCTTTGCGGAGCAGCCCCAGGGTGTCTTAATTGAAAAACGAGATGAGCAGTTTTATCTCATCGTTTCCTCAGGTGCATTAGCACCCGGACATTATTATCTATTTGCAGAGGCTACAAATGATATGGGCAAGACCGATGTTGTTATTAGCCTTACCCTTACTGCGGAAAAACCCATTACGGTAATCAATACCGCAAAGGATTTAGACAAGGTGCGTGAAAACCTCTCCGGTGCCTATGCTTTGGGTGGTGATATTGACCTAAGCGGTATTGAAAGCTGGACGCCGATTGGAACAGAAGAAAACCCATTTATCGGCGAGTTTGACGGCAAGGGGTATACCATTTCGGGACTTCGGATTCAGGGCAAACAGAGTATGGATTTTGTCGAGGGCGGGCTTTTCGGCGTGTTATTCCATGGAACGGTGCAGAATGTTGTAATGCGTGGTGGAGACCTTTACACGGCATTCGTGGGGTATACAGGTTATGGCTTGATTGCCGGAAGAAATATTGGCGGTATTATTAAAAACTGTGCTGTATTTGACAGCGTGATAAATGCCAATATTGGTTTGGAATCCGGTGCCGGAGGTATTTGCGGTATCAACGAGGGCGTTGTAACAGACTGCTTTAGCGAAGCGGAGGTAACGATCTTTACAGCAGGTACCAAGAGCTGGACTGAATCAACGGCAGGCGGCATTTGCGGTTCAAACAGCGGTTATTTGGCGGACAGTGGAAACGCAGGCAAAGTTACCGGTATTTCTCTTGCGGGCGGCGTTGCGGGCATAAATGACATGGGGATATTAACGCGCTGTTACAACGCCGGGCATGTCAAAGCCCCCGCGTATTTTAACACCTACTTCCCCGGTGGCATTGCTCATCTGTTGGGCAGAGGAAAATTTACGTCTTACTCAGCCTTTGAAAAAGGCACGGCGCAGGTAGGTTCGTCGGTCTTTAACGGCGGAACGCTTTTAGGCATTGTGCCTGTGGAGCGTGAGGATTTTCGTAATTTGGATGCATTGGGCACAATATTTCATACTGAAAACATAAGAGAAAGCTTTGCCTATGCCAGCCTTGATTCCTATTATCCTATCCCTGTCGGTATTTTTACAAAGCAAGCCGAACTGCCCCTGTTACCACAAGCGGGTCTTGATGTGAATATTGCACCGGTCAGTGGCGTGAAGTATTTTTACACTTTAGACGGTGCAGACCCACATATAAGCGCTTTAAATGGTGTGGACTCAATAGCCATCACACTGAAAGCCGGACAAACGATAAGGGTTTATGCCGCAAGACAAGGGTTTTATGACAGCGATATAGCAGAGTACACAGTAAAAAACTAAATACAAATTTCAAAGCGTCAGATTTGGGCGAAAGCCCATTCCTGACGCTTTGTTTTTATGGAAACTAAATCGGTGTTTCCTCCAGCCCAGCCAGTAACTCCTTGAGCTGTGTTATGTTAAGCCCCTTCATAAGCGCAAAGATGCAAGCGGCATCTCGACGGTTTTTAGCGTACAAAGCGGGCAATCCTGCCGAAGTTAGCAGGCGCTGGGTTTCTTCAACATCCAACGAGAGCGCAACGCTGACTGCAATAAGCGCTTCCCTGCGCCATACGCCTTTGCCTTTCAAATACTTTTCAAGCTCTCTTTCATCGACTTCGCTTGCCATAGCCAGTCCGTACAATGAAAGCACTTTATCTTCCATATGCTGCAAAATATTACTTTCAATCTTACCCGCTTCACCCATCTTATTTTGCCACTCGCCAAAGTCTTGAGAGTCAAGCATAGCGGCCATTAGGCGTACAGTGTCAAGGTCATTTGAAGCACCTCCATCATTTGCTGCCGCTCTCTTAGACATCAGCTTCTTAAAGCTTTTCATTTGCGAAAGGGTGAGTTCGCGTAAATCAGAGCTTAATGAGCGAAAAATCTCTGCGGCTGCGCGTACCTCTTCATCACCGGCAGTTTCATCAAACATTTGCCCATTACCGGAGAATAACCATTGGCGGTTAACGCCGTACATATCACATACATGGTTTAAAAACACTTCTTTTGGCTCAGATCGTCCATATTCAATATTAGCAATCACATCACGGCTGCATCCGAGCTTTTTACCAAACTCCGGCATCGACAGCCCAAGTGTTTCACGTAATTCTTTCATTCGTGAGGCTACCATATCTCACACCTCCTCGTATACCAAAATACATTATAAAACACTTAACATGAAAGGTCAATCTTAATCGTGTTAATTACTTGCAATACAACAAATAAATAAAGTATATAACTCTTGACTACAAATAAAATGTGTTATATACTATTGTTATATTTTGAAAGGAGGCGTCACTATGAAAAGAACTTTGAGGTTTTTACTATGCATGATACTTGCTATGCAAGCGGCATTGCCGATTACCGCGTTTGCCGCTTTCGATAACACCGGGCTCACATGGGACGGTAAAGCGACTACGCTTTCCGACATTGCGCAAAAGCTCGACTACGACATGGTCGATGCAAACGGAAACTACAAGGATATGTATTACTACTATGCAACCGGACTCTGGGAAAAAGGTCTGCTTCTTGGCTCTGACGGCACTTTCAATCTTGACAAACCGATTACCCGCGTTGAGGGTGTTATTATGACGCTTAGGCTTTTGGGGAAAGAGCAGGAGGCTATGAACGCAAAACTGCCCTGCCCGTTTACCGATGTCCCCACATGGGCGAAATACCAAGTGGCCTATGCCACAAAGCAAGGTATCACTTCGGGTTATTCGGCCACCGTGTTCGGTGCAAACGACCCAATGACGGCGAACCAATACATAACCTTTGTACTTCGCGTAATGGGATATAGCGATAAAAACGGAGATTTTATTTGGAGCAGTGCGGCGGATAAGGCACTTGAAATTGGTCTTATAGGCGTACCTTGCCGCGAACAGTATATGCGCTCCAATCTGTTTTTGAGGGACAATGTGGCTGTTATCTCGTACAACGCACTTTATTCTGTCAAATGTAAAGACGGCAAAATGCTCGGCGATACAGTCACAGGTGTAAAGCCCACAGGTTCTGTCCCTTACGCCACCGCGCTTGCAAAAGCGGCGGCAGAAGCTAAGCCTGAAGATAAACACAAGGATGAAAAGCCGGCTGTAACTGGCACCAATTATGCGCAGTTTTCCGTGCCGCAATACGAAAGTGCAGACACTGCCGCCGTTTGCAAAACCGTAAAAGATGAAAGCAACAAACTGTTTCTTGCTTATTCGGACAGTGGCTATAAAACCGCTGATTATAAAGAACTTTTGGTCAGCACCGGGTTTTCCAGTCAAGGCACTATCAATTTTGAAGCGACAACGGTTTCAAAGGTATCGGGTGGAATTGCTTATAGCGGAACGCAGGCTTGGGTGTGCGATTGGTACGCAAAAGGCGATATACACGTCGTTTTCGGCAGGGTTGGAAATGCGTTTATCGTGAGGATATACGAGGGTGAAGTTGATACTTGGTCGGCAAACGGGCTAAGGAGCTTTTATCAGATTATCAAGTCTTGACCGTACCCAAAGGGTAGGTTTATTTCTAAAACAATAAACAGGAGGGTGGAACCATTAAGAGATTTGTAAAAAGAATGCTATCGCTCGTGCTATGATTTGCGCTGATATTCACTTTTACGACACCAATAGTATTTGCAGAGGGCGGCGAGCAGACCGTTGAATTAGCCATCGGACAATCCGAAAATGAGGTGCAGAGTTTAGACGACTAGGATTTATATTACCATTTTGAGGGAACTGTGAACTCCTATGTCCGTAATCCCAATGACAAAGATCTGGAACCTGTCCGCGAACAAATGATACGTGTGACCTATAACGGCCGGCGTAAACCTCGGCGAACATATGACAGACGACAAAGGCAATTCGAGTTTTTCTGTCCTCAAGTCTGTGGCGGATGGGATGCCCCCTGACACCATAATTCAGTTTGAGTTAATCGGATATAGTGAGTTTTCTTTGGGCATGTCGGACGATCCATAAGAATCCGTTTAGGTATTGTGGCGAATATTATGACAAAGAGACGGACACCATCTACTTAAGGGCACGACGTTATTCCCCGAAAACCGGCCGTTTCTTTGCGGCGGATACACACTGGAATGTGAACAATATGATTTATGGGGATAATCCTGTAAAGATAAATGAACACAAAGACCCATTAGGTTTGAATGGTCTACACGTATGCACCGGATATTGCGGCTATACGCCAAAGTACTAATTTGTATGCTTATTGCGGCAACAATCCACTTATGTACATCGATCCTACAGGAGAAGCCTGGTATCACTAGGTAATAGGACGAGCGATAGTTATTGCGTGTGCAGCAGCAGTGGTGGTGACAGCAGGAGGTGCTACACCAGCATTGATTGCGGTTGCTTCTGTGGCAAGTGGAATGGCTGCTACAACGACGGCGTCAACAGTGGCTGCGGGAGCCTTTATCGGATCATCTATGGCTTTTGGAAGTGCATTTCTGATGGCGGATACAAGCTCTCTTATGAGCTTCAACGATTCTGCGAATTAGGTAACTGTAGGATCAGTTGGTGGAGGAGCATTAGTAGGTGCAGCTATAGGATATGCTATGAACCCGAAGTACACCAATCAGCCTACAGTGTTAATGCAGAAAGATACTAAAGCGGGCGCACTAGATAACGTGAAAAATCTACCATCAAATATCCAGAGTTCTGTCAAAAGCTTTTTTAAGGGTGGATCAAATAGATATAATGATTTTAACGTTGTAAAAACGTCAGATGGAAACTATATTGCTACTATGACAAAACCAGGCAACGTTCCAGGTTCCTATGCTGTATATACAAAAGTTATTAATTCAAGTGGAAATACGATCAAAGTATTCAAAACTACATTTGATCCCTTGGGAAAAATTGTTCATGTTAAAGATAAGTAGGTGTAGTATGAACCGTATGTTTTTAGATCAATTTAAAAACTTTCAAATCAATAGAGAGGATTTGACCAAAAAACTTGGCAAATGCCCGATCTATGCAAAGTCAGAAAATCCTGTTTACGTTAATGTTGAAGACATTAAACGGCTTTTAAAATATTATATAAGTGGGGAATTAAAATTTGAAGATGTAATTCAATGGTGTGATGTCATTAGATATTCAGAACTGTTTGAATACCCTGATGAAGAGAAAGAACAAGAGATAATAGCAACGGTGATAGATGAGATACAGGATGCAGAAGACTACGGAAAAAGATTGTTGGAAGATAATATTTTGAGGTGGCTCAGTATGCTTTGTAAAAATGATTAAACCGTCTATTTCGTATTCAAACAATTCAAATCAATTGGATATGTGAAACTGTTTCAGTAATAATCTTAATTTTTAAAAGCGCCCTCTGACTGTCAGTCTGTCTGTGGGTGCTTATTTAATGGCGCTGATGACGACAACCCGCCGAATCTTAATGGAATGTATAACAGCTATTTGAAGATTGTGGGCGGCAGCAAGGGTAAGCTGGGGATAATGTTGGTTGGGGTAGTTGATACGGATTCCGAATTTGTCTATGAGTTTAACCAATTTGATTCGTTTAACCGCCTTGTAAGTGTTCTTAATGAGAAAGGCTCAGCCACCTATAAATACAAGGCGGACGGATTAAGGCTTAGTAAGACGGTTAGTAATGCAACCAGCAGTAACGTGACTACGACCCATATCTGGGACGGAAGCAACATAGTCCTTGAACTAAACGCAAGTGGTGGTATAATTGATACATACATCCGTGGCGTAAATCTTATCAAGGCGAAAACAGGCGAAAATAGCTTCTATCTTTTCAATGCCCATGGTGACGTAACAGGAAGAACTAACTCTCTTGATTCGGTTAGCAAACGGTATCATTATGACGCGTTTGGGGTTGAAAAAAATAAGGTAGATAACGACAAGAATCCTTTTAGGTATTGCGGAGAATATTATGACAAAGAGACAGATACCATCTACCTCAGGGCAAGACGTTATAATCCAAGAATCGGCCGCTTTTTAACTGAGGATCCAATAAGAGATGGTTTGAATTGGTATACATATTGTAGTGGGAACCCCGTTGCTTTTAGAGATCCAACTGGATATTTACGAGAAGCAGGATACTATAACGATAAGTGGGAAAAGTGTCAAAAGGTAAGGGGAAATGGTACGATGATCCAGATGCGGCTCAATTCGGGAAGGATTCGGTAACGTATCAAGCAATTTTAATATTGGGAGATAATTGGAAATTAGCTACTGCTGCACAAAGAATTGATATTGAAAATTTAGCAAAACTGGTTCGTGACGGGTCAGCCGATCTGCTTAAACAGAATAAAAGTCTTGTGAATTTGATAACACCTAAAAGTATACCTAAAATTCAAAATCTTAACCCTGTTGAACGCATTTTAATGGAATTTGATTTAGGCGACGGGGCACATATGATTTTGTATGGCGGAAGCGCATATTTAACAAATAGAGTTAATTTCTCAAACGGACAGCAAAATAATAATGAAAATGGTAATGCCTTTCAGCATGCGTATTGGAACTATTTAATGGCATATTCTAAGGGATATGATGAAGCAAAAAAATGGGGGGATGCGCATGAGTACGGTCTTGCTGGCAATGTTGGAGGAATAGAATTTGAAATGGATATGTTTAATAATGAATACGGTAGACAATTAGGTATGCTAGACCGAGGAAGACTTGCTAATATTTTGTCTGATCCTTGGGCTGGCACTCCAAAATATGACCCAATTGGAACTCTTTTAAATCACATCGGAAATGGAAAGTTATTGCGCATTGATAGTGGCTCTTTAGTATAGTCATTGAACTTGTAAATGCTTATAAAATGGTCTAAACTGGAAATATGAGCTGTCCAGTTAAATATCGAGAGAGAACAATTGAATATCGCCAGGCAGGGCATACTCTGGAAGAGACACGGGACACATTTAAGGTTTCTATATCAACTATTCGGTTTTGGGAGAAACAATTAGGGGGTGTTCCTACTAACGAACTGCAATAAAAATGAAGGCTAACTGAATACCC